>JAJAZE010000259.1 GCA_026785925.1 Pyrinomonadaceae bacterium | reverse complement strand
AGTAACGGCTACATTGTCCCAAAGGCTTTACACCCTGCCGTTGCCAGCAACGCATACTTTGGTAGAATCGGATTGGCAGCACAATCGGTGATGTATCAATAAATTGACCATCACAGCTATTTACGCGACCTCGTGTCGCACCCAATTCAATGGACGGGAGCGGCTTAACATTGACTGTTTGGCGCGTCGCCGCTCACGCCGCCCCGTCATTTCAGCCGTTCGGTGTCTGTGATTTATGCAAAAGTGCAAATAATAAAATCAAAAAGGTAAAGTATTATGGGTATAAAACTACAGCGTGAAAAGAAAAGGCTTTTGATTACTTCTATTTTCTACAGAATGATTAAATTGCCATTATCAAGCAATAAGAAACTTAAATTATTTTTGAATTTGGAATGGATCTTTTCTCGCCTCGCGCATGAAATGTCCTTCAAAATATATTCTCCGCAAACACATCCTATTAGAAATTACGCGAAAAAGTTCTTACTGGATGTGTTAGATGAACAACAAAGTGTTTTAGATTTAGGTTGCGGTTCAGGCGACGTTAGCAATATTATTGCTGAAAAAGCGCGAACCGTCGTCGGAATAGATCACAATGAGGAAAGTCTTAAAATTGCAAGTGATAAATATAAAAGAAGTAATTTAACTTTTATCCACGAAGACGCAAGAACATATTTGAAAACGAGCGATAAATTTGATGTGCTTATACTTTCCCACATACTAGAACATTTGGATGACCCCAAAGATTTTTTACAAACCTTTAAAGATTATTTTGAGTATGTTTATATTGAGGTTCCAGACTTCGATAGAGATGTTGCCAATCATTATAGAAAAGACTTAAATATGGAGTTAATTTATTCTGATAATGACCATGTGTCAGAATTTGACCGATATGAATTAAAAGACCTTATCAATTTATGCAATCTTGAAATACTAAGAGAAGAGTACATCTTTGGAGTGCAACGATATTGGTGTAAAGTGTGACACCGAACAAATCATTGGACGTGAGGGCGAAACAGCGACTTTTTTATCGAGTTTGTCCGTTAAACCTAAACTTGTCCGTAGCGGTTTCGCCCCACGTCAACTCAATCGTTGGGCATCTTCTCTTAAAATTAAACCATTGTGAAATTGAAGCTGATAAAATTCGTTGCTTTATGGTTATTCTTGCTTGCGGCAAATACTTTTCAAGTTTTGGCGCAATCACAAAATATTTTCGGCGTTTTCAAACAATGTCCCTTTGCTTGCCGTTTCATAAAAATCAATCGTGATTTTACCTTTGAGCAATTGCTGGACGGCGACTTATTTAACCACGAGAGAACCAAAGGCACTTGGAAGTTTGTTGGCGACAACAAAATTAAAGCTCAAAGTCCAAGACCGAGCGGAGAGCCGCAAGTTAAAGAAACTTCTGAAAACCGAAATAACTTTCTTGTTATTGTGGCTGATTCTGCGGGTGCGGTTGTTCCGAGTGCTGAAGTTTCTGGCGAGTCAAACGGCAAAAGTTTCAAGTGCGTAACAACTGAAGACGGAAGTTGTGAGATTCCCAAAGCTGAAAAGTTTGATGTCGCTTTTGCCAGCTATCGCGGAACACACAAAGTTAAAGACGCTTCGGCTGATGTTTTTCTTGTCCAATTGACATACGACAAACTTGAGCCGATTATTGACGAAGTTTGGCTTATCGAAAAGAATCGGTTGTTTGTGGCAAATTCCGATGGCACGTTTGACAAAGAGATTTGGCTTGGGAAGGTTAGCCGCAAAAAGGCAAAGAAACTGTTTCCTTGATAACGCAATGCCCAACAATTCAATGGACGTGAGGGCGAAACAGCGACTTTGTTATTCGGTTTGTCCGTTAAACTTTGGCGGGCTTTGGCGGCGGTTTCGCCCCACGTCATCTCAATCGTTCGGCTCTTTCGCTAAAAATGGAGATGGTATTTGTTGTTGAATGAAAAATGACGCGATGACTTCAGTTGAAGAAAAAACCTGAAGTTGGCGCGTGGGAAAGTTAAATTTTTTGAAAAAGAACTTGGCAGAATTAGTAAATCTTTATTGCAGTTTGAAAAAAATTGCTTGCCGAAGCAAGCAATTAAAAGGTGTCGAATTAATGTGGACACAAAACGGGCTGAAAGTCGAAGCCGCATTTTTTTGCCGTCTATTCAAATCGTGCGGCTGTTGTGGTCGAGCAACCAGTGAATACCAAATCGCCATTCATATTATAGATTTGCGAAAATCCGGCGGATTCATACGCGGACGCTTTTCTGTTTAAATCCGCTTCGTGAGTAATAATCGTCCAGCCGGTCGAATTACCGCTCGCGTCAAAACTGAAAGACTTGAACTTAAAGCGATATTTCCTTCCGGTCAAATGCTGCCAAACGCCGTGTCCGGGAGTTTTCGCGGCTTGCGGTATGCCGGAAGTCGAGTCGAGCATTGTTCCGCCGAACATAAATGTTCCGATGGACGGAAAAGTCCTGATTGCCGCGCCGCTTTGACAGTTGCGAATCGTTACCTGCACGTCCCACGTGCCTTCTAAATCTCTCGGATTTCCGGGCGATTGGAAACGTCCGTCTTCCGTTTGCGGACTGTTAAGAACCTCTTGTGCCGATACCGGAATGTTTGTGAACATCGCCAGCATCAAAATTGTCAGCATCGTCCCGCCGATTGTTTTCAAGAATGTGTTTCTCATATTTTTTTCCTCGTTTGTTTTTAGAATTTCAACCGAAACATTTTGTTCCGTGTTGATAAGTGCCATAATTGCAAAATAGAGTTCTGAAAATCGTTAGAATTCGGCTGAGATTTTATGAGGATTTGTGAGAATTGTGATGATTGAGCCGAACACACACATTTACGAGTTTGGTAATTTTCGTCTCGATGCGGCGAAACGCCTGTTATTAAAAGATGCCCGCGAAATTGTGCCGCTGATGCCGAAAGCGTTTGAGACTTTGCTTTATCTTGTCCGGCACAGCGGAAAAGTAATTGAAAAAGATGAATTGATGCGCGAAATCTGGACAGATACAATTGTCGAGGAAAATAATCTGACGCAAAATATCTCGATTCTGCGTCGGGTTTTCGGCGAAAAACCCGGCGAGCATCGCTTTATCGCCACTGTTCCGGGACGCGGTTATAAATTTGTCGCCAAAGTTGTTTTGTCAGAATCGTCTGCGACATCGGGCGGGTTTTCTTCAGAGGGCGAGAAAAATTTTTCTGATAATCTCGAATCTCGAATTTCGGATTTCAAATCTCATAGTGAAACCGAATCTCAACATCCGAACTTCAAATTTCAGAGCGAAACTCGAACTTCAAATTTGAAATCTGAAATAAACAAGGAGCAAAAGCCGCAAGTCGAAACTTTGCCGCCTGCCAAAATCTCAAATCCGAAATCCGAAATCCGAAATCGAGTACGGCTTGTTTCATCAGCGGTTTTGATTATTCTGACAATCGGCGCGGCGAGTTTTTATTTTTGGCGCGGAAACGAACAATCTGCTGACGCGCCGATAAAATCAATCGCCGTTTTGCCGTTCAAACCGATAGTTTCGGAGAACCGCAATGAAGCGTTGGAACTCGGAATGGCAGATACTTTGATAAATAAAATCAGTTCGAGCGAAGAAATCATCGTCCGTCCGCTCAGTTCGGTGCGGCGGTTCAATAATTTGGAGCAAGACGTTTTGCAAGTCGGGCGCGAACTCGGCGTAGATTCCGTTCTCGAAGGAACGATTCAAACGGCGGGCGAGCGCATCAGAATCGCGGCGCGGCTCATTCGCACAGGCGACGGCAAACAATTGTGGACAGAAACATTCGACGAAAAATTTACTGACATTTTCGCCGTGCAGGATTCAATTTCAAACAAAGTTCTGGCAGCTTTGACTTTAAAACTGAATAGCGATGAGCAGAAACGGCTGACAAAACACGACACTGAAAATGTCGAGGCTTACCAGCTTTATATGCAGGGACGTTTTCACGCTTCGCGGTTGATTTTGCCGGAAGCCCGAAAAGGCATCGAATATTATAATCAGGCAATTGCGCTCGACCCGAATTACGCGCTTGCATACGTCGGAATTGCCCAAGCCTACACCGGATTTTCGCTGTCCGGCGACGTTCCGGCGAACGACGCGATGCCGAAAGGAAAAGCGGCGGCACTGCGGGCAATCGAACTCGACCCGAATCTGCCTGAATCACAAGCTGCCGTTGGATTGTTTGCTTTCTGGTATGACTGGAATTGGAGCGAAGCCGAAAAAAAATATCAACGCGCCCTCGAACTTGACCCGAATAACGCGGCGGCGCATTTCTTTTACGCGCATCTGAACTCGAATTTAGGACGACACGCCGAAGCATTAACAATGGCTAAACGCGCCCGCGAACTCGACCCGCTTTCGCTGATTGTCAACTCGGCTGAAGGGCAATTTCTTTTTTTCGCCGGGCAACCGGACGAAGCCGTTTCGAGATTAAACAAGACGCTCGAACTTGAACCGAATTTCTGGCACACGCATCTGATTTTATCCGGCGTTTACACCGAAAAACTAATGTTCGCGGAAGCCGTCGCCGAAGCGGAAAAAGCGGCGCGGTTTTCCGGCGGAAATTCACAAGCCGTCGCCGTCAAAGGCTACGCGCTGGCAAAATCGGGCAATTCGACTGCGGCGCGAACGGTGCTTGCGGAATTACAAAAATTATCTGCCGAGAGACACGTTCCGGCGTATAATTTCGCCATCATTTACAACGCGCTCGGCGAAACCGAAACCGCGCTCGATTATCTGGAAAAAGCCTATTCGGAAAAAAATGTGTTGCTGGTTTTCCTGAAAGTTGACCCGAAATGGAACAATCTCCGAAGCGAGCCGCGTTTTATAGCACTCGCCAAACAAATGAATTTTGAATAGTGATAAAGACCGCGCAAATAAGTATGCCGAGCCGAACAATTCAATGGACGTGAGGGCGAAACAGCGACTTTGTTTGGGCGTTGTCCGTTGAACTCAAACGGGCTTGGTGGCGGTTTCGCCCCACGTCAACTCAATCATTCAACGCTTCTCGGTATGCACGGACGATTGCTCTTTGAGAGCAAATAAAGTTCGCCACGTTGCCAACAATGCGGATTCGATTTCTTCAAACCGTTTTGCCGCTTCTTTTTCGCCGAGCGAGTAAAATTTGAAGTCGATCCAACCTTGCGGCGCGTGGTTGCAAATGCCGATTTCAAAGCCGCGATGTTCCGACTCTGGCGGATGGCGGCTTTTATGCAGCCATTCCCGCACGTAAATCTGCGGCGGTTTGTCGTTCGTCAAACAATCCGGCGCATCCGAAACACTGCGCATTACTTGATAATAGTTGGCGACTACCGATTCAGCGTCGAGCGTGTTCGGCGCATAAAATTTGTAACCTTTTTTCGTTAAAAGTTTTTCTATCTTTTTGCTGTGCATACTGGAATTAAAGGCGCGTTGAACAATTCATTGCACGCGAGGGCAAAACAGCTACTTTTTTGTTTGTAACGTCGCTCGCTCGCGCCGCTGTTTTGCCCCGCGTGAACTCAGCCGTTATGTTGCTTCTTCTAAATCTCGAGGTGCTAAAATGGCATTGGATAAATTAAAAAGAGAGTTAAGTGAAAAAGCTGTTCGAGATGCTCAAGCGCAGAAAGACAAGCAAAAGGCTGTTGCAGAAGAGATGCACACTCAACGTGAGTATAAGGAAAGTCAGCGACCCGCCTTACAGTGTTTACAACTGCTAGAAGATTTTTTCTGGGAATGTGTTAATGATTTCTCTCGATTAGCAAATCTAAAAATTTATCATACTAATCGCCCAAAAACTTCTTGGTGGAATCGCCGACCGAAATCTTCATTAACACTTGACGAACCCAACTTGTATGTAAGGTTTAGCGGGTTTAAAGATGATAATTATGACCATCTGTCTATTCAATTTGGAGTAAATACCATATCACGATACGGGCTTGAATTTACCGCCGACTACGGGCGTTTGGGTAGAAGCATTACGGGCGGAGGATATGTTGAAGGGAAAACGTATGCGCGAGTATGTAAGAATCTTTCAGTTGAATCATTTGAAATTCAAACTGCTCGCAGTTGGCTTGAATCCAATTTCGAGGAGTTTTATAAAAAGTTAGGTAGAATGTAGAGTTAAAAAAAGACCAAAAGCTGCTAATAACAACGGGCAACATAACAAGCTATTGGACGTGAGCGCGAAACAGCCACGTTGTTTCCAAGTCAAGTTGTGTGTGTTTCGCGCCACGTCATCTCAGCCGTTGGGCTGCTTCGCTTTGGCAGCATTTAGAGCGCGTTTGTTATCACGCACTCTTAAATATGTAAAAATGACTATTGCAAAGCCGCAAGACAATAATATAATCACACCAATCATTTCAGAGAGTGATGGAAAAAACCTTGCGTCGCAAATTGAGGAATTAAAAAGTAAACACGGATTTTGGAGTAATGCGTCCATTTGGTTTACGGCAGGCAGTGTCATTACTCCCATTATTTTATATTTTTTTGGCAGTGACTTGCCCGCCGTTTGGTTAATCGCTCTTGGGGCGATTTCCCCAACACTATATTTCTTTTCTGTATGGTTAGCGAATCGGCGCGGAATCAAATTAAACGAAGCGCAAGCTGCTTTAATCCGAGAAAAAGACGAACGATTTTCACGTGATTTGAAAGACAAAGATTTACAAATTGCTGAAACCGTTAGAGAAGCTGCCCAAGCTAATGAACGAACGCAAAATGTGGAACAGCAAAACTTACAACTCAAATCGGACTTGGGAAATGCGCGCAGATATTTACAGCAAGTTCGCTCACTGCAAACGCCGCGCAGTTTGCGAAACGGCAAATTCGCCCAAGCATTAAAGAATCGTCCTGTCGGGGCGATTGATGTAACTTGGGCGGGAGATTTTTTTATCGGCGAACCGAAAGAATTTGCCCAAGAAATTATTAACGCTTTAACGGAAGCTGAATGGACTATCGCCAACCAAAAAGGGGTTATTGTCATTAGTGATGAAGAAACAGCAGGGCTAAGGATTGTGGTAAAGAACTCCAATAAACCGCCCAATCGCGCCGTAACTTTATACCACGCGCTTTCATCTAGCGGTTTTATCGTGGATTTAATTGAAAACGAAAAGTATGCGGAAGATTTTGTCTCTCTTCTTGTCCTGTGCATACCAGCCGACGGGGGTTGGATACTTAGTTTTCCAGAATGATTTTTCATTTTATCTATTTACTGAATTTGACTGAATCGTTGAATCTCAACGGACAGCCCAGTCGGGTAAGGGAGTGATATTGCTACCACTCCCTCCCCTCAGAACCGTGCTTGCGACTTTCACCGCACACGGCTCAAGCCTTAGTAACGCTCCGTTTGGAACGCGGTTTCACAACTTCCAATCCTTTTGAGTGAACTTGATTATGACAATTCGGGTGTAACAAGACGCGGTTACTGTTTCCGTCTGCACCGCCGTGAACACGATAGATAATGTGATGGCTGTGCCAACCAGTTATCTTCGTGATTTTGTCGTCGCAAACGGGACAGATGCCGTTTTGTTCATACCACAACGCAAGCAATCGTTTGTAGCCTTTCAGGTTGGCTTCCATTTGAACATCTATTCGACGCTCAAAGTAAGTTTCCCATTCCGACGCATACGGGTTTGCTTCTCCGCGAACTTTAATGTGTCGTTTGATTGGCACACTTGCGGCTTTGAAGATGTGCAGGTTTTTAGGCTTGCCGTCTTTGTCTGCCACTTGTCCGAAGAATACCCAACGGTCGCCGCCTCTGGTGGTAAAGTATTTATCCTTTATCCAAAAGTGGTTTTTGTTCGGGTGTCGTCGTTTTGACCATTGCCATAATGCTTTGAAGGTAGCATTGTCCATCGCGCCAAACACTTCGGAACTAACGACGTGGGAATGATAGTTTGCCCAACCTCTGATAACAGGGTTAAGCAATCCTATCAAGTTCCCCGCCGTTGCCGTTTGATTTGTGCGAATGATGGTTCGCACTTTTTCGATGAACGAATGGATATTTTTCTTGGACGGTTTGACCCGCAACTTACCATTGTATTTGCGGACATTCTGACCAAGAAAATCGAAACCGTCAGCGATGTTCGTTACTTTGGTTTTCTCCGTAGAGAGTTCCAGACCACGCTCATTGAGAAATTTTTCAATAAGCGGTTTAGCTTCATTCTCAAGTAGTTCTTTCGTTCTACCCGTTATAATGAAGTCGTCGGCATAACGCACAAAGTTGAATTGTTTTTGCTCTTTCCTTCTGACGGGAAAAAGATTATTCAATTCGGTTTCGAGTTTGTCCAAGACAAGATTTGCCAAGACCGGCGAGATGATACCGCCTTGCGGTGTTCCTTCTTCGGTTCGGTTAAAAACATTCTTGTCGAGGTATCCGGCTTTCAGCCACTTGCGGAGTATTGTTTTGTTCAAGGGAACATTCTGCAATATCCATTCGTGGTTGATATTATCAAAACAGCCTTTAATATCCGCTTCAAGTATCCATTCGGCTCTGCCTTTACGAGCTAAGACCGTAAAGCATTGCTCAATGGCATCGGCGGTTGACCGTCCCTTACGAAAACCGTAAGAGTTCGAGTCTGCCGTCGTTTCCGAAATTGGGTCAAGGGCGAGCAAGTATAACGCTTGCATCGCTCTGTCTTTCATTGTCGGAATACCAAGCGGGCGATTTTTGCCGTTTGATTTTGGAATATACACGCGCTTTAAGGGCAGAGGTTTGTAACCTCTGCTTTTGAGCGAGCGCACAGCCGCTATCTTCTTTTCCGGCGTTTCCCAAGTTACCTTGTCCACGCCCGTTGTTCTCTTTCCAGAGTTTTCAGTTACTCGTTTGACGGCAAGAAGTTTGCCGCTCAACGAATGGGTAAGCAGATGTTGTAAGGCTTTGACCTTATTCCATCTCTTCTCCTGTGTTGCCTTGACAATACGCGCTTGCAGCCGACGCACGTTTTGATTAACATTTCGCCATTCGACGCTATGCCAATCGGTAACGCGGGAAATCGCACCAACTTGATTCATCTCTGATTCGGTTGTCATTTGCTTTATCTCCTTTATCGGTTCGACAAGTTTTCTTGTCAGTTAAGACCATACGGAAGTTTGCCCGTTTTCACGTCGGTTAATGTTTCAAACCGTATCTCTGCCATTACAGCAAAGCATTCGCTTTCTCCGCTTTCCTATTCCCGCAACCTTTTCGGCTTGCCTTACGGTTTGCTTTCCTCTTTCAAGGAAGATTACGGGGTTTCCACTTCTCCAGCATAAATACCCGAATGGGTTAGGACTTGCCTTTTCGCCGGTGGCATAACATCTACGGTTAAGAACTGAGAAGCCTTAACTCTTAGCCACTTACCTTTTGGTTCAAGCCTGTCAGCATCTTTGGCTTGTCATAACTTACGACGTTTATCAGCAATTCACTTGTGTTGTCCATACCATTCAATCCTAGCTCCGTGCCTTGTTGATGCTCAAAGCAACGGTTACATTGTTCCACAGGCTTCAAACCTTCTCGTTACCGAAAACGCTTGCTGTGGTAGGATACCGTCAGTAGAATGACGGATGATGTCATAACTCTTTCGAGTTAAGCATCATAGCTATTTACGCGACTTTCGTGTCGCACTCTCAGCCGTTATATTTGCTCGTGCCGTTGTTGCGCGCAGCGTCCCTGTTAAATTCCTGCCCTGTCAAAATCCACGTCTGCGCCAGCCCGCGAACCAATACGAACGCGCCCGCGAGCGGCGGCACTTGTGCCGAGTCGCGGGCGCGCGGGCGGCGAACCGTCGCTACACGCCTTTGTTAGCTAAAAACAATACCAGCGTCGCTAACGATTTGTGCCTTCGCCGTTGATATTCCACCTCCGACAGCAATAAACTTTGCTCAACAACTTTCACCGAGCGTTGAACCTTCAAGCCCTGACAATTTACATCGTCGGTAAGCATTTCTTCGACCGCAATTTTTCTTTGGTCGTCGTTGGTGTATCTGAGTTTCAAATTTATCTCGAACCGCGCTGTCAGCACTTCGGATAAAGCCGCGTGTTTAATCGTCTGCATTTCATCTTCAATCGCTTGCTGGTCGGCGAATTTTGAAGCGATTGAACTGCTATCCGAGCGAATAGCATCGGCGAGCGTCGAGACCGACAAGCGAAAAGCGAGCTAAAAAAATGGAAGCCTATAAAATTTCACCACACGGCACAAAATCAGTCTGGATGGCGGCAAGCGGAAGCATCGCGGCGGGCGAACCGCAGGAAGTCGAGCCGTTATTTGAAAAAATAAATCTCGGCGAATTCGTCACCAACGGCAGCGATGAAGTTTATATGATTCGCGCTAACGGCGATTCAATGGAAGCCGAAATAAAATCGGGCGACTGGCTGATTGTCAACCGCAATCTGCAAGCCAGAAACGGCGATAAAATTCTTGCCTGTCTCGGAAGTTCCTACACCGTAAAAATCTTTTCGCCAAATAATAACGGTTTACATCTGGTTTCCGCCAACGGAAAATACCCACCGCGCCAAATTACACGCCGTGATAATTTTGAAATCTTCGGCGTGGTGACTCACGTTCTTCACAGCTTGAAAAAAATTTGATTCTGTTGTCTCAGCGATAAAACAAAATGGCAGTCAAGAAATTTTACAGCACGAAAGCCAAAGCCGGTTGGCGGTTCGACGGCAGGAAATTCTGGTCTTACGGCTACGATATTTATTTGGAAAGCGGCAAGCGGAAACGTGAAAGCGGATTCGGCAATAAGGAAACGGCGGCGGCGGCGGCGGCGCGAATTAAATTAGCTGAAAAGAATTTGCGCTACGATTTGACCGACACGCGAAAATTTCCGCTTCTCTCGGAACTGTTTCAGAAGCGCATTGAAAACGTCTCGGAATATGAGGAGCAGACGCGCTCGAATTTGAAACGGTTTCGTCAATTACCGGACAATCGCGCCGTAGCTTATGGCACTACACAAACGCCAACAATCAATCAATTGACGCGGCTGTGTCCGTTCTGGAAAAGTTCGCCGAATCCTCACTGAATAGTTTTAATGGACTCGGTTCGGACACGGAATACATTCCGAAGTCGTTAAAGTCTGTAAATTAAACGGTTTGCAAATTTTATTGAATGCCCTCGACAGGATTTGAACCTGTAACCGAGCGATTATGAGCCGCGCGCTCTACCGTTGAGCTACAAGGGCGAAACTTAGACAGTTTAATGGAAAGTTTTTCTTCTCGCAAACCTCGTTTAGAATTATCCTGTTTTTCCGAAAAGACGAAAGCGCGACAAGTTTGTGACGCGCTTTCGTCTTCCCGATTAGATTCAAACAAATTCTAAACGCCGGGCATCGCTTTTTTCAAAGGTTTGAGCAGGAAAAACAGCACGATTGACATAAACACCGCCATCGCGCCGAGAACGATGAAGAACGACGATTGATACCAAATGCTCCAGTAAATCCCGATCATCGTCAGCTTATTGCCGATTGCCGTCGCCACAAACCAGCCGCCCATCAAAAGCCCGCGCATCCGAAGCGGCGCGACTTTGGAAACCAGCGATAAACCCATCGGCGACAACATCAATTCGCCCAGGGAAAGAATCGCGTAACCGAGCAGCAGCCAGAACGCTGATACTTGAAACAGGTAGCTGCGCTGTAAAAATGCTTCACGGTATTGCGTCCCGACTCCGGGCGCGACTTTATTAACGGTGTCTATAAAACCCTGCTCGCCGGTCGTTTTGACTTTTGTCGTTTCGTTTTCCTTTGCCGAAAATTTGACATCGTTAACGATAAATTTGCCGTCTGCGTCTTTGGCGGCGATGATTTTATCGAGCGCGTCCTGCGGAACGCCATCGGCTCTCAAATTGTCCACGACTCTTTCGTTGATTCTGAATGAACCCGCTGTGTATTGCTGCGCCGTGACCGGCTGATTTTCGCCGATTTTCGCCGCTCCGTAAAGCACGAAAAATGAAAGTCCGGTGAGCAGCATCCCGATTGCCATTTTCGTCGGTGTCGAAGGTTCTCTGCCGCGTTTGGCGAGCAAACCCCAAAACCAGACGAGCGGAAACGTCAGAACGATAATCCAAAACGGATTGATCGAATTTGAAATCGTTCCCGAAACATTCCACGCCGTGTTGTCGTCCGCCCAATAAGTCAAAGTCGAGCCGTTTTGATGGAAAACCATCCAGAAGACGATGACGATGGCGAAAATAACGATCAACGCCATCACTCGTTTTGAATCCGGCACCGAATCAACTAAATTCACTTTTCTGCCGCCTTCGTT
>JAJAZE010000258.1 GCA_026785925.1 Pyrinomonadaceae bacterium | reverse complement strand
TTCGACACCGGTAAAAACTCTTTGATAAACTCTAGTTGTTCGTCAGTTAGATCGGTTGGATATTTTTGTTTTTTCATCATTACAAAATTCTACCCTAACTGGCGACATTTTCAGATTGTCAATACTTTTCAGACTAGCTCTAAGATTATAGTCGAACCGAACGGCAAAATTCTGATCGGCGGAAATTCTCTATTTACTAATAACGGAACGAGGTTGGGCGGAATCGTCCGGCTTAATGTTGACGGGAGCTTAGATCAAAGTTTTGCTTCGGCTGCCGGAGTGTTTTCTGTTTACAAGTTCGTCAGGCAGGCGAACGGCAAAATCGTGGCTATCGGCTACGCGTTTATCAATAACACTCAGTTTCAGGTGTTCAGGCTGAACGCCGACGGAACACTCGATCTTTCTTTTGCGGCGCGGGCATCGGGCAGTCAGAGTTTTTCGTCAATCGCTCTGCAGGAGGACGGCAAAATTCTGGTCGGCGGTTACCCGGGACTACTGATAAACAGCAGCCCGTCGAGGGGCATTACCCGGCTGAACGCGGACGGCACGACTGACGCCTCTTTCAACCCGGGAAGCGGAACCGATTACGGTGTTCTCGACATCGCACCGGTCGCGGGCGGGAAAATCTTAATCGCCGGCAATTTTAATGTTTTTAGCGGCGCGGCGCGGCGCGGAATCGCGCGCCTGAATGCCGACGGAACTCTCGACGCGTCTTTTGCGGCAACTAATTATACCTTGGGAGGAAACTGCCCGGTCACGAGAATCGTGCCGCTGCCCGGTGGCAAAATAGTTGCGGCGACTACCCGGGTTTTCTATCCGTATAACAGTACGCAAACCAGTCCCTCGGTGGCGCTGATCAACCCGGACGGCACGATGGACAGCGGATTTTTATCGGGCTTTAATGAAAACTTAATGCACGCCGCCTATGCGCTAGCGGTGCAGAATGACGGAGGAATTTTAGTCGGCGGAACTTTTTCAAATTACGGCAGTACGATTCGCCGCAGTCTTATTCGACTGACGGCGGGAATGGTTCAGATGCGGCGCGCGGCATTTGATTTTGACGGCGACGGCAAAACGGACATATCGGTTTTGCGACCCGCAACCGGCGCGTGGTATCTGCAGCAATCAAACAACGGTTTTACCGAAATGCAGTTCGGAATTTCAACCGACCGAATTGTCCCGGCTGATTACGATGGCGACGGAAAAACCGATGTCGCCGTCTACCGGAACGGCACGTGGTATCTGCAAAGAAGTGCCGCCGGATTTACCGGCATCGCCTTCGGCGACGGCAATGATATACCGCAACCGGCGGATTACGACGGAGACGGTAAAGCGGAACTGGCGGTGTTTCGCCCGTCAAACGGCACCTGGTATCTCAACAGAAGCGCGCTCGGATTCACCGGCATCCCGTTCGGAACAGAAACCGATTTGGCGACACCGGGCGATTACGACGGCGACGGCAAAACCGATATCGCCGTTTACCGGGCATCAGGCGGCACTTGGTATCTGCAGAGAAGTCAGGCAGGTTTGACGGGCGTTTTGTTCGGTGCTAACGATGATCGTCCCGTGCCGAACGCTTATGTTCGGTAAAAATAAGGGAAGATTAAAGCCACTGTTCGCCGCGCAGGTCAGCAACTATGGCGGGAGCCGTCGAGCATAAGTGTAACGGCTTCCGCTGAATTGCATTTTCCATTTTGTATCTGCGAAATTTTCGCAGATACAAAATACAATAGATGTTCCGATAAAGTTTTGTAGAAAATCAGGTTCATTGAAAATTTATTCGGGTTATGAAGTTTGATAACCTGAAAATGTTTCCTGAAAACCGAATCAAGTCTTTGTTTGGACTTGCTCCGCACGTTTTAGCCGAAGT
>JAJAZE010000257.1 GCA_026785925.1 Pyrinomonadaceae bacterium | reverse complement strand
TTCGTTATTAAATGCCGCGCAGGTTTTTCAAGGCACGGTCTGCACGGCGGCGGGCGGCAATCCGCTTTGTCCGGCAGGATTTAACACGCCGGGCGTGGCTGCTTCGGCGCAGTATCAATTCGGCAGACAGCGTTTCAACGACCAGACATTTTCCGGTTTCGGCGCGGTTCTGCCGTTCACTCTGCCGATTACGAAAGATTTCAAATACGCTTCGGCGACGCAGGCGAACTTGACGTTCGAGCGGCAACTGACGAGCAATATGTCGTTTTCGGCTTCTTATATTTTCGTCGGGGCGCACAACCTGCCGCATCCGACCGATTTAAATTCACCGCGCACGGATTTGCAGATTCAGAATTTTCAACGATTTTCAGGCGGACGCTTGCCCGGCAGCACACAGGAAGCCGTTGCTCTATCAATTCCGACGGTCTGCCCGACCGCACCGACCGGATTGATGAATGCGCTGCCTTGCCTGCGGAACGGAGCCATCATTACGCCGGGAACGCCGCTCGCACCCGGCGATTTATTCCCGAATTTCATTATTGCCGCCAATGGTCTGCCGCTAAATCAATACTTTGCGACGATTATTCCGGGCATTATTACCGCTCCGGTGAACAATTTAGGAAATCGAGTGATCGCTCCGGCAGTCGCTAATTTCTTCCGCCCGAACGCGCCGAATTATTTTCTCGCGCAAGCCTTAACCAACGGATTGATAACTCCCGGAGTTCTTAATTCCCAGCTTGCAGGAACCTTGCGAACGTCCGGCACGGTTTCGCCGTTCGGCGCGGTCAACGCGCAGGCTTCGGACGGGAATTCGAGTTACAACGCCCTGAATCTCGAACTGAAACGCAGATTTGCTAATAATCTGACGTTTTTGGCGAGTTACACTTTCTCGAAATCAATTGACGATTCCAGCGATTTGCAAACGCTTTTGATTCCGCAAGACCCGCGAAACTTTCGCGCCGAACGATCTTTGTCGCTGTTTGACCAGCGGCATCGGTTTGTTTTCAGCGGAGTTCTCGCCGCGCCGGAAAAATGGCGTTCGTCGGGGAGTTTCGTCAAGAAAGCTCTCTCCGATTTCACGCTCGCGCCGATTATCGAATTTTCGTCGGGTCGTCCGTTCAACATCATCACGAATGTTGACGCGAACAACGATCAAGCAACGCAAACCGACCGCCCGAATGTTTTGGCGGACGGAACGCTCTGCATTCCGGGTTCGAGGCTGGCAAACGGGCAGACTTGCGGCAATCTGTTTGACCGCGACGCGAACGGCAACCTGGTTTTTCCGACGGGAAATCTGGGACGTAATCGCGGGACGACGCATTCGTTCGCGTCGTTCGATATGCGGATTGCACGTTCGATTCGTTTCGGCGAACGAACGCGCCTCGAACTGATTGCCGAAGGTTTCAACCTTTTCAACCGCTTTAACGAAGCCTCGGCATCGCCGTTTTTCACCGATGTCAACACCCTCGGACAGCGCGCGAAAAACGGCAGCTACTACAGCCGCTCGACGGCTTCGTTCGATCCGCGCCAATTTCAATTCGGGGCGAAGTTGTATTTTTAAGTTGTCTTCAGGATTCTGAGGAAATCAGCCGCAGACAAACACGAAAGAACACGAAATTAAAAACCCGAAGTTTTCGTATTCTTTCGTGTTTGTTCGTGGCTGATTCTTTTTCTGATTCGTGTTCATCCGTATTTATCTGTGGTTTAATTCTCCTGTGGTTTCTTTCACCAAACAAATTAAAAATAAAGCCGTCGAAATCGGCTTTGACAAAATCGGTAT
>JAJAZE010000256.1 GCA_026785925.1 Pyrinomonadaceae bacterium | reverse complement strand
GTGATGTAATTCAAAATGTCCCGCACGTCGGCGTTGACGACATTCAAATTGATCGGCTCACCGACAAAACCGGGATCGCCGAACATTTTTCCCTGCTGCTGCGGCGCGACCGTCTGCGCCGCCGCCGCCAGAGTTAAAGAACTGATAATCATAAAAGCGAAGATGGCGCGTTTGCCGTAGCCGCTCAATTTTTGAAGAGAATCCATGTTTCCTCCGTTGTTAAATCACACTCTTCTTAATTTTGAAGAGTTGTATAAAATTATAGTTGTTCGTTAAATTGAAAACGCAGCTTTAGATAAAACGGCTGCGTCCGTGTGAATTGGATTTGCCGAATACTCGGCGCAATGTGTTTTGAAGCGATTAAAGCCTACTGATCGAACAGCTTGAGATGAAGATTTTCCCGGCTGATTAAACTTTAACCGGCTGAATTTTATTTCTGGCTTTTAGCCACTTTGACCGGCTTCTTAGCTTTCTTGGAAGGTTTTTCCTTGACGGTTTTGGCGGGCTGCTCAACCGGTTGCTTGTTCATTTCGTCGAGCGGCGAGACAATCGCGGTCGGCAGAACCTTGATCGGCTGATCTTCTTTTGGAACTAATGCGGTCTGCACCGGTTCTTCGCTCTTAATCGTCGGCTGAATCGGAGCCGTGCCTTGCACTTCCTGTTCGACCGTATATTGACGAAGCGTTTTGTTTTCAACCGACGAAGTAAATTTGCTGTTGCTCATTTTCGTCACTTTGCGAAAAACGAGCCGGTTTTCTTCAATCGCTACCAACTGCCCATCAAAGAATTTCTCGCCCGGATAAATCGTGTAGGAAAGTTTGATCGGTTTGGCTTCGACCATCGCGGCGAATCCGCGCGGCGTGCGGAAAATTCCGATTATCGCCATTTCGTCCAGCGTTAAAACGCTCGTCACTTTCGGGATTTCCATTCCGTTCGCCGCCGCCGCTTCGCGCTGGTTTTTATAAAAGGCGATGCGGCTTTCAATCGGCGGCGCGTTAATCACGCTGACCGGCGGCGGACCGACGGGTTTCGGTTTGTCGGCTTTCGGCACGCTTGAAGTGGTCGTCGTGCCGGTCGAACGCGGTTTCGCCCAGACCGGTTTGTCAAATGGGTCGCGTTCCTGCGCCTGCGCCGAAGTAAAACTTCCGCCGACCAGCACGAATCCGGCACCAACTAATCCCAAACTCACAAGCCGTCTCAATTTCTTTTTATTTAATTCATTCATCATAACTTTTCTCTCAAGCGTTAATTTTCAATGTTTTTTTGACCAACTTTATTTGGCGACCGGCGGCGCGACCGGCGGAGCAACCGGAGCCGCCGGCGGCGGTGTCGTGCCGGGCGGAACCGGTGCGCCGGACGGAACCGGTGCGCCCGGCGCAGGTTCCGGTGCGGCGTAATATGCCGTCAATAAAAACTGCGCGTGCAGTGTGCGGTCGGCGGATTGTTTGTCGAGTTGATTTAATTTAAAATCGGTGACGGAAACAATTCGCTGCAATTTCGCCATTTTGTCGAAAAAGGCGCGCAGATTATTAAAATTACTGTCAACTTCAATCTCGACCGGCTTTGCCATCATCGAATCCTGCAAAATATCTTCGCGCGGACTGAAACGACTGACAATCAGACGGCTCTGGCTCGCCGTGTCCTGCAAACCCTGAAGCACGTTGGTGATTTCGCGTTCTTCGGGAAGCAGAACCTTTAATTCGTCGTATTCCATTGATTTGCTGGCGTAAAGTGAACGAAACTCGGCGATGTGTTCGACGGCAAGCTCGCCTTCCTGATTTTTCCGGGTCAGTTGGTCAACCTGGGTGTTTAACTCGACCGTTTCCGCGCGGATGTCGCTGGTTATGAAATACCAAAATGGCGTATACAGCAATAATCCGATGACGACTAAAAGTATCAGTTGAACGTGCCACTGTTGGGCTTTGAATTTTTCTAACATTTCGGTTTCCTTATTTACCTCTCAGTTTTTTGCGGGTCAAACTAAGGTTGATAGATTTTTAGTTAATTTTTAGCGACTTGCGGCGGCGTGGTCGTGCCGTCCGTCTGCGCTGCCGGTTTGGGCAGTTGCTGTTTGACTGCTTCCTGCAAGGTGACGCTGCCGGACGGTTTCGGCGACTCAATTCCGTTGCTGCTTGCGGTGGTCGCCGCCGTGCTTTGCGAAGCCTTTGCTTTGGAAGGCGTGTAGGCGCACCGAATCGTAAAGCCGACGATTTCCTGTTTCGGCGGAGCGTCCGCGCCGTTCGCCGGGGTTGCTGCCTGATTCGGTTTTTCTTTTCTCTGGGTTTCGATATTGAGATTCGAGAAAAGCCCACCCGAAAATTCAAGGCTGCGACCGAATTGCGTCACCGCCGATTCGTCCGGCGAGTTGCCTCTGACGGTCAACTGCTCGCCGGTCTGCTCGACCGATTCGAGATAAAGACCCGGAACCATCGCAATTCTTTCGCGCATCGCTTCTAAAACCGCGCTCGGACCGGCTTGCGAATCTCGAAGTTTCTTGATCGCGTTAATCCGAATATCAATATTTTTGATTTTCGCTTCGAGTTCACGCTGCTCTTTTAATATCGCTTCGAGTTCGATGGCTTTTTGTTTCTGCACCTGCAAAGCCTCTTCCGCCTGACTTCTCGATCTGCTGGCAGTGATAAAATCAAAGGCGATGCCCGCCGTCAGCAAAAAGGCGACCGCGATAATCATTACCAAAAGACGCGAAGCCGGATTGGCAATTTTGCGTTCGACGACGACGACCGCTCCGGCTTGTCGCTCCGTAACCGAATCTAATAAATTTATCTTAATCATCTCAATTCCACTCCTCTCACCGCCAAGCCGACGGCGACCGCCATTTCCGGCATAATTTCGCTCAAATAGTCAGGGTCGAATTTGCGGGTATCCACTTTGATATTGCGAAACGGGTCAAGCACTTCGACCGGCAGCTCCAAACGTCTGGACAATTCTTCGGCAAGTCCGGCGAGTTTTGAACCGCCGCCCGAAATCAGAATTTTCTGCATCACGATTTCGGTGTCTTCGGTCGTGGCGCGGTAAAAATCGAAGGTTTTCTGGATTTCCATCGCCACGATTTCCGTCACATCGTTGATGAGCGGCTCGATGGCTTTTTCTTCCACGCCTTCCGCACCTTCCATCACGCCGCGCTTGACGGCTTCGGCTTGCTGAAAACTGAGTCCCAGATTACGCTGCAAAACGTCGGTAAATTGGCTGCCGCCGACCGTGATGTCGCGGGTAAATAACGAGCGCGTGCCTTGCACGATGTTGACGTTCATCGTTGACGCGCCGATGTTGAGCAAGGTCACGACCTGCGAAGCGTCCGGCTGATAATTGACTTCGTAGCAGTTTTGCAGCGCGAAAGTGTCAACATCAATGACGACCGGCGTTTTACCGGCTAACTGGATTGCCTGTTTGATATTGTCAATGCGCTCGCGTTTGCAGGCGGCAATCAACACCGATTTCGATTCGGCATTTTCCGCCGTCACCTGATAATCGAGATTGACATCAGCCAGATCGTATGGAATATGTTCTTCGGCGTGCCAGTCAATTGATTCTTCGAGTTCTTCCTGGGTCATCGCCGGCAGCACGATGTTTTTGATAATCACCGAATGACCGCTCACGCCGGCGACGACGAAGTTGGTGGTTATCTGGTGATTGTTACAGATGCTGTTGATAACATCCGAAACGACGTTCAATTCCATAATCTGCCCGTCAACAATCGTGTCGTCAGGCAAATTTTCAAATCCCAAACCGACGAGATTCAGGCTGTTCATTTTGCCGTCGAGTTCGACCATTTTGATCGAACTCGAACCGACATCTAAACCGGCAACCGTTTTCTTTTTACCGAATAGCATTTTTTATCTGCTCCTTTAGTTAGGCTTTTTTGCGCCAATCTGTAATTTTTACTGAAGTTTTCACATTCCAAACGAGTCGGATTTTTCGGGCGGTTAGAAGATTTTTGCCGCCTTTGTTTTCAGTTTTGGCAGTTTCAGCCGGACGCTTTTCGACCGGTCAAACTAAGTGCAAAACCGAAGTTCCTTAATCGTGTTGGTTGTTGGTTGAAGGCAATTCTAAATTCTTGATTTATGAAAACTTTTCGCTTTCTGGTGGCGATAGGAATGACGCTTGTCGTGTCATCACAAAATAGAAGTTACATCAGATAAAAAAAATTGTCAACAACTTTTTATTTTGTTTAACGCAATTTGATATGTTTTTTTTTCAAAGTGAACGGCGAACCAATCACTTTGACCGACTGAAAAATTCAAATGCAGTTTTTATGAAACTAATCGGCGGATGGTTTGCTTAATGATTTCCGCCGTTTCGCGTGGTTTTTCGAGCGGGAAAAGATGTGAGCCTTCGAGAAAATGGAACTCGAAAGGAAAATATTTTTTCATAAAAGAAAGCCGCGCCATCCGCGCTTCCTGTGAACGAGTTCCGCCGATATAAGCGGCGGGAACCGTTAGTTTACCGCGAAACTTTGGCAGATTATGCGGCAGCGTGCGATAAATTTTCGCTTCGATAGCAGGTTTAAAAAATAATTCAAAACCTTTTTCGGCGGCAATTGTGCCGTGTTCGGCATAGTCGCGCAGAACGTCTTCATCAAAAGCCGCGAACTTTTCCTTTTGTTTAAAGTGTTTATAGACTTCATCTTTCGATTGCCAGAAACTACGCCGAAAGCGCGTCACTTGCGACGGCGTAAAGCGGTCAAGCAAGTTCAGCGTTTTCATAACACGAACGCCGCTGCTGCTCAAACGACTGATAACGGGAGCGTCGAGCAAAATAATCGCTTTGTATAATTCCGGCTTTTCGACCGCGACGAGAAAATGCAGAATTCCGCCGAGCGAATGTCCGACACCGATTATTTTCCGCGTATAGCGTTTTTCTAGTTCCTCGCACAGTTCGTCACGCAAACGCTCCCAACCGTCCGTCACCGGAAATTTCGGGTTGTGCGCGTGACGCGAAAGGTAATTTATTTCGTATTCGTCGCCGAGATATGAGAAAAGTTTGCTGTAAGTTTTGGCGGGAAAACCGTTGGCGTGAGCAAAATGAATCGTTTCCTTCGACATTAAAATCTATTAAGCATTTCCCAAAAACCAACGTCAACCCATCTGCCCAATTTATAGCCGACTTCCTTAAAATGCGCGACTTTTTGGTAGCCTAATTTTTCGTGAAATCTGACGCTTGCCTCGTTCGGCAATGAGATTCCCGCCATCAGCGCGTGAACATCGGTTTCTTGTAATTCTTCCAAAAATTCTTCGTAAAGCTCCGACCCGATTCCCTTTTGCTTCGCCTGATTTCTCACATAAATCGAAACCTCGACCGAATGTTTATAAGCCTGCCGCAGCTTAAATTGTGCCGCGTAGACGTAACCCTGAATCTCGCCGTCAACCTCGGCGACCAGAAACGGATAATTTTCGCTCGTCTCAGCGGTGCGTTCACCCATTTCGTCCGCGCTCAACGGTTCGGTTTCAAAAGTGTGATGCGTATTTAAAATATAATAATTATAAATTTCGGCGATTTGCGCGGCATCGTTTAATTCGACTTTTCTGATGTTCATTTTTTTAGTCGTCGGTCGAAAGATTGAATGTTTGACGAACGGTTTTTCTGATTAAACGGCAATGTCTGACAGCTTCTTTGGCTTCGAGTTTATCGGATTTATCCCCTGGATAGCGAAATTTCACGGCATAAACCGTCAGTGACGCAGAACTACCGTGCAAATTCGTCCAACTCGGTTCGATTAATAATAAATCATTCAGCAAAATTACAAGATTGTGCGTTTTTGCGAAATGGATGCTTGCTTCCTGAAGTCGCGCTTTAAGATATTTTTCCGCGCATTGTTGAGCGTGAAAACAGACAGCATCATAATTCGGCTTTTTCCGAACGCGGTATTCTCGCCTCAGAGTCGCCCAATCGCCTTCCGCTTTTTCAATCCACTCCTGAGTAATCGGCTTCATACAAAACTTTTCCTTTACCAACAATATCCTGTATAAAAAAATCTTCCATCTCAATTCTCTGTTTAACTTGCTCGGAAGTTCTGACCAGTAAATCCAGCGGCAATGTAGTCTTTACATTGCTGAGAATTTCGATTGCCTTTTGAGAATTTCGTCCTTCAAACGGCATAATCACGAGCAAATCAACGTCCGAATCTTCATTCGGTTTGCCGTAAGCATGCGAGCCGAAAAGAATAACCTTTTGCGGATTAAAGTTTTCGACAATCTGACGGCACAAATCCTTGATTTTAGCGTTGATTTTCATTTTTTACTTGAGAGATAATTTTATAATTCTTGGCTTGAAAATCTTTGCTAGGTAGGCAGCAAAGTAACCAATAAGCATCCATTGAAAAGAAACAAAACAAACTAAAATTAAAATGCCCAAACTTTCTGATAACAAATTTCTTTCAAATAATGATAGAAACGGATGAACGACAAATTCGACAATTAATAGGGAAGGTGTATTCACATAAAGCAGCCAATTAAAAATCGTCGGCTCGCGTAAACCAAATGTGTAAGAATTACGGAAAAATTGAGTTTCTTCAAGCGATAAAGAAATAGCGACTACGACCCAATGAGTAATGACAACTGCAATTGCTGTTGGATTTTTTAGAATGTCTCCAATTTTTTTCATTTCACTGATTTTCTCACGGAAATAATATTTTTCCTATAATTTTTTCAATTCTATTTTCGCTACCGATTCAAGATGCACTTCATCGGGACCGTCAGCCAAACGCAAAGTTCTGGCGTAAATCCAAAAT
>JAJAZE010000255.1 GCA_026785925.1 Pyrinomonadaceae bacterium | reverse complement strand
TAATTTCCCGCCCTGATAAGTCAGGAACGCCGCAATGTAGGCGAGAACGGTCATATAGACGACCATAAAAATCGCCCACGACCACGAATTCGTTTCGCGGCGGACGACGGCGACCGTTGACATACACTGCATCGCCAGCACGAAAAAGACCATCAAGGTCACGGCGGTGAGTGGTGTCCAGGCAGGTGTGCCGTCGTCTTTTTTGGCATCGCGCACCGCGCTCATCAAACTTTCCGATTCCTCATTCGCGTCTTTGCCGGTGTTGTAAATAATGCTCAAAGTCGAAACCAGAACTTCCCGCGCCGCAAACGATGCGATCAACGCCACGCCGATTTTCCAATCGAAACCGAGCGGCTCGATAACCGGCTCGATAATGTGTCCGAGTTGTCCCGCATAACTATTTCGCAACGCTAAACCCTGTTTCGCTTTCTCAGCTTTCGTGGCGGCTTCGGCAATTTGCGCTTCGTCGGGCAGTTGGCAGCCGCAGCTTTCGTCACCCGTGGTAATGCCGCTGATCGCCGATTGTTCACTGGGCGCGATTTGATTTTGACTGATGCCCGGCGAGGTTGCGTCGGTTGCTCGCGGAAACGCCGTCAACGCCCACAGAATAATCGAAATCGCCAGAATTACAGTTCCCGCCCGCTTGAGAAATTGCCAACCGTTGTTGAGCATACTCTGCACGACGTTTCGCAGATTCGGCAGACGATACGGCGGCAGCTCCATTACGAACGGCGGCGGCGGCGATTTCAAAATGGTTTTCTTCAAGATAAACGCGACGATCACCGCCGTAATAATGCCGAGTGAATACATCGCTAAAATCATTACCGCGCCGACCGATACGAAACCGAAAATCGTTTGTCCGGCGAAAAACGTCGCAATCATCAGCGCGTAGACCGGCAAACGCGCCGAACACGACATAAACGGCGCGATCATTATCGTCGCCAAACGGTCTTTCGGATTTTCAATCGTTCTGGTTGCCATAATGCCCGGAATCGCGCAGGCGAAACTCGACATCAGCGGCAGAAACGCTTTGCCGTGCAGACCGACGCGCGACATCAATTTATCAAGTAGAAACGCCGCCCGCGCCATATAACCCGTATCTTCGAGAATCGAAATAAACAGAAAAAGCAGCAGAATCTGCGGCAGAAAAACCAGCACACCGCCGACCCCGGCAATCACGCCGTCAACGATTAAATCGGTCAGCAAACCTTCGGGCAAACTCGCCCGCGCCCAATCGCCGAGCGCACCGAAACCGGCTTCGAGCAAATCCATCGGCAAATTTGCCCACGAAAAAATCGTCTGAAAAACCAGCAGCAGAATTCCGATTAAAATTATCAAACCGAAAAGTTTGTGCGTTAAAATGCGGTCGAGTTTTTCCGAAAAACTGCGCTCTTCGGTTTGCTTTTGTTTGACCGACTCCTGATAAACGTCGGAAATAAAGTTGTAGCGGGCAAAGATTTTTTTATTGATTTCGCCGTCGTCCTGCAAACTTAGATGAATTTGCGATTCATCCAAAACGGCATCCGAACTTCGGTTTTTTTCGATGACTTGCCGAACTTCGGCGGCGAGTTCTTCCACGCCGGACTTTTGCGCGGCTCTGACTTCGACGACCGGAATCTGTAAAAGTTCAGCGAGTTTGCGTTTGTCAATTTCGAGACTTTCCTTTTCGGCGACATCGGTCATCGTCAAAGCGATGACCAGCGGGATTTTGTATTCGCGGAGTTGGGTGACGAGATAGAGATTTCTTTCGAGATTGGTTGCGTCAACGACGGCGACAATCGCGTCGGGCTTTGCTAAATCGGCGAGTTTTCCGGTTAAAACATCGCGGGCGATTTGCTCATCGAGCGAGATGGCATCGAGGCTGTAGAGTCCGGGCAAATCAATCAGACGCGCCGCGCTTTCATCCAGTTTCCAAACGCCTTCTTTGCGTTCGACCGTCACGCCCGGATAATTGGCGACCTTCTGCCGCAATCCGGTTAAAGCGTTGAAAAGCGTCGTTTTGCCTGCATTCGGATTCCCCGCCAAAGCGATAACGATTTCGGATTTCGGATTTCGGATTTCGGATTTTCCACCATTGGTTGAGGCTTTTTTTTCCGCGCTGTTGATTACCTTCGGATTCATCTTTGACTCGAAACTCAGGGCTTGAGAGTTGGAAGTTTTGATTCGGGACTTTGAACTTCTATTTGATCGGCTTCGCTTTTACGCATCGCCAGATGATAGCCGCGCACAAAGACTTCCAAGGGATCGCCGAACGGAGCCGACTTGATCATTCGGACGGAAACGCCCGGCACGACACCCATTTCCATTAAACGCTTGGTCACTTGATTGTTACCGTTGACCGCCGTCACTTTTGCGCTTTCGCCGATTGGTATGTTCGTTAAATTCATTGTTCGATGCAGAAGATTCTAAAATTACCGACAGTTGAAATTGTATGCTAATTGAAATTTAATTTCAATTTCAATTGATTATTTTAAGGCAAAATCGTTTTAATTATTATAAAACTTTTATCCGTCAAAATGTTTTATTTGGGCGCGATTATTTTCTCGGAAACCAAGTCGGCTTGATAAGCCCCGAACATCAAACGCAGCGGAACGCGCCGGTCGTCATTACTGAGCCAGAGACGCAAATTATATTGGTCAACAACCGGATTGCCCGTCACAATCGTGATCAGTTGCGCCGAAAGTCGTTCGCCGCGTAAGTTGATGATTTCCGCGTTCGCCGGTCGCAGTGTGAAAACTTCAGCTTTCTCATCCAGAAAAACGGCGACGCGCGTATCATTCACCGGATTAGTCCGGTCTTTGCTCGGCTTGAGATTAAAAGAACGAATCGCGTAGGCGAGCGACAAAATGCTGTGCGTGCCGACGGGAATTTCCAACTGATTCACCTTGCTGCTGACTGCCGTTCCCGCCCGCTGGTTAAAAGTCACCTGCTGATTGAACGCGCTTAATAAACCGCTCAATTTTAATTCGATTTGGCGCGGCGCAAGCGACAGCGGATTAACCTGCGCCCGGATCGAATCGTTCAGCTTGAAAATTTGCTGATTCGGCTGCGTCTCCGTAACAACGGCGTTCAGGAGCAGGCTGTCCTGTCCCGAAAACTGCTTGCGTTCAGCGGCTTGCAGCGTCATTAAACCGAGCATCTGCCCGTTCGTAGAAATTTGATATTCCAGAGTTTCGCCCAATTTGAAAGGCAGTTCGGCGGCAAGCGGCTCGTTATCAATATAAGGTGTCGGGGTCACAATCGGGCGCGGCGTGGCTTGCGGGCGCGGCGTTGAGACGGCAATCGGCGGCGTTTCAGTTGTTATTTCGGGTTCGATAGTCTGAATACTGGCGAGTTCGGCGCGAAAATCGCCTTTGTCGGTTTTGAATTTGATTAAAACCGGAACGTGCGCCGCGTCGGTGCTGAAATTTATTCGCAAATTCGTGATGCCTTTCTCAGTCAGATACTCGCTCTGAACGGTTGAAACGCTCGTCTCAAACTCGCCCGCGTCGGTTTTTACTTTTTCACTTTTTCCGGTCGTCTGAAATACGCCATTGTAAATTTTATCGTCTTCCTGAAAAGAAAAACTGCCCGCGCCGCCTGCATTTCTGGCTTGATAAATAACCGACAGCAAATCGTTATAAGCGGTCGGATTGACCAGAAAATTGCTGACCGTTTCCTTCGGTGTCACGCCGGCGTTAGAAGTTTTGCGAAGATAGAGCGGCAAGCCCGCATCGCTCGAAGCGTAAGTGGTGCGCGATTCGTCAATCAGATAAAACGCGCTGACGAGTTCGTTAGTTTTGATTTTAGAGCGCAGTTCGACCGCATCTTTTTCGCCGAGTTTGCCGCGTGAAACCGCGTAGATTTCCGCGTAAGCGGCGTTGTTGATATTCTCGAACGAGACGTTATAAGTCAGCCGCTCGCCGATGCGAAACGGACTCGGCGGCAGCGTCTGAACTCTTATCGGATTTTGCGCCGAAGCGTTTTGGAGCGCATAAAAAAAACTCGTTCCCAAAATCAGAAGCAAAGCCGACGCGAAAACAAAACGCCGTTTTAAGCCGACCAATACCAAAAATTTCCTGAGACTGTTATTTTGAAGATTCACTGAATTCATTAAAATTTTCTTACGCGGTTTCAACTTCCCGTAAAATTTTCCGCACCGCCGAGATGCGGTCGGCGGATTGCAGGATCGGGCGACCGATGACTAAGTAATCCGCGCCCGCAGCAATCGCCTCTTTCGCCGACATTACACGCTTTTGATCGTCGGAAGTTTCAAGTTTGTTGCGTCTTTCATCTTTCGTTTTGCGCCCGTCTTTTTTTGTTTCCGCGTCATTTCTAATGCCGGGCGTAACTATCAGGAAATTCTTTTCCCCGACGTTGGCGCGAATCATTTTAATTTCGCGCGGCGAAGCGACCACGCCGTGCAAACCACATTTTGCCGCCAGTTGCGCCAATCTCAAAACCTGTTCGTCCGGTTCGGCGGCGATTCCAACTTCGCGCAAAGTTTCCCGATTAGCACTGGTCAAAACCGTGACACCGATAATTTTGGGCTGAATCAGATTTTCCCGTTCGCAAACTTCGCGCACATTTTCGATGGTCGCCCGCATCATTTCCGCGCCGCCGAGCGCGTGAACATTAAACATCCAAACTCCTAACCGCGCCGCTTCGACCGATGCCCGCGCCGCCGTATTCGGGATGTCGTGAAACTTTAAGTCAAGGAAAACTTTGATGCCCGATTCGACCGTTTCCCGCACAAAAGATGCGCCCGCCGCCGTAAAAAGTTGCAAGCCGATTTTAAATGCGCCGACTTCACCGCGCAAATCGGCGACAATCTGCCGCGCTTCGGCGGCGGCGGCGACATCAAGCGCGACGATAATTTTATCTTTGTTCACTGTTTTCTACCCGATTGATTGATAAATTTGTTCGCGGAAAAACTTCGTCAAACGCCGCGCACCTTTGGTTAAAATTTGATTTTGCCTTTCCTGCAAGTGCAGGAAAGGCAAAGCGATTGCCGGATTCGGCAGTTTTTTGTTCATCAAAAATTCCAGGCACTGCGCTCCGGCTTCTTTTGATTCGAGCGCGGCGGCGCGGGTGTTTGCCGCGCTTTCCTCATTTTCCGAAAGCGTGTAAATCACGCTCTGCATAAACCACGCATCGGCGTATTTGATGTCCAGAGACACCGCCTTCTGCAAAAATTCGAGCGCGTTTTTGTGTTTGCCAAGCTCGAAATAAACACAGCCGATCAGATAGCAAATCTCCGGCGACTCGGAATTTTCCAGAGCCTGTTTGAAAGCCGCGAGGCTTTCCGTCCAGCGCGTTTCAAAAGCGGCGAGCATTCCCCAAATATAATTGACGCAGAAATTTTTACGCGGCTGACCGATCAAACCGCTGAGCAGTTTGCGCGCCTTTTCCGTTTCGGCTTCGTCGGCGCAGATGACACCGAGCAGCAGCAGCGTTTTTTCATTCAGCGGTTCGAGATTTAACGCTGTTTCGAGATTTTTCTTTGCTGCGCCGAACTTGTCCGTGCGAAAAAGATTTTCGGCGACAAAGTTCAGCAGCGCGGCGTTTTTCGGCGACAACAGCGCGGCGCGTTCGAGATTGAGAAACGCCTGCTTTTCTTCGTTTTTCCGCAGCAGTTTAATGCCTTCATTGACCAGATGCGCGAAAAGTTCGGTTTGCTTATTATCGTGCGCGGCGAAGATTTCGCCGGTAATTTGTTCGTGTTTATTTTTCGCCGCCAGCCGCTGTTTTTTCTCGTCGAAAAGTTCGAGCGTGTTTTGACTGAGCATCTCCGACAATTCGGGATTGACCTTTTCGAGCGTTTCAAAAAAAGATTGGAGCAGCGCGTGATCTTTTTGGAAAGATTTGGCTTCGCGGCGGATAAATTCGTAAGCCATCGCCAACTGTTCGGTCAGTTGCGCGAGCCTTAATTCGAGCAGCGAAACTCTTTCAAGCAGATGATCTTCGTAATAAGACGGAACGTGATTCGTGTCATATTTCAGCGACTGCGGAAACACGACCAGCAACAGCCGCGTTCCGCACCGGCAGCAATTGGTTTCGCCCAGCACATTCGCCGCGCGACAATTTTGACAATAACAGGCTACTTTGTTTTCCACTCTTTAATAAGTCTGGGAAGTTTAGGAAGTCTGAGAAGTTTGGGAAGTCTGGGAATTCGGGAAAGGTTCAGAAGAGTGCCTTTGCCTTCCTAGACTTCCCAGACTTCCCAAACTTCCTGGACTTTCAATCTAAGTCTAAAGGATTTCTAAACGGTTTGTCCGAATCAGTGTCGGCGCGTTTTAGGGCTTCCTGAAATTTTTCTTCCAAAATGCGCTGACGGTCTTTCTGCGACGACATTTCCTGCGCGAAAATGTTTTCGCGCTGCTCTTTCTGCTTGACCAAATCGTTTTTCAAATCCTCGAACGAGCCGAGTTTTTTCTCTTTTTCCGCGTGCGCCAGAATCGCGCCGGTTTTCGCGTCAATCGTCATCGCGGCTTCACAGCACGGGCAAATAATACTGAATTTTTCTAAATTTTCCATAAACCGGGAAACTTCCACTTCAAAAAGATTTTTGCGCCGGTTAATTTTGTCCGGCGGCTTTCAAAATCGCGTCCGCCGAATCGGTCAGCGGATTGTTAATTTTGCCGTTCGGGACGATTATTTTTTTGCCGTTTTTGAGATAAACCGTCAGCGTCGGATTCTCCATCGTCACATACAGCCGCTCGATTTTCGCCAGTTGCGGATGACCTTTAAAAACGCGCGTCTCCAGCGGCTGACCTTTGACGTTCATCCCGCTGGAGACTTCCGAATTGTCCGGCGCAGCGGTGACGAGTTCGCCGATATTGTCGGCAATCGGGGTATTATCTTTCGGATTGCCGCGTTTTTCTTCCCATTTTCTCGCGTTTTTTTTGCTCACCGAAAAATCGCGGACGACGATGTTATCGGCGTTGACGGCAATTTCCGTGTTCGCCGCCGGTTGATTGACGCTTTCGGCAGCGGTTTTGTTGACCGCAATTGTTCGGTTTGTCTCGACGACTTTCCGGTTGGTTTCGACCGTCTGAGTTGATGTAGTACAACTGGTGACGAAAATCAAAATGGCTGTGAAGTAAAAAAATCTGCTCACTCAAAAACTCCTTAATTTTTCATTCAGGTCGGCTTTGACCGTTTGCCATTCCGAATCAATAATACTGAAATAAACCGTATCACGAAAACGCCCCGCATCAGTAATCAGATGCTGCCGCAAAATTCCCTCTTGCTTTGCGCCGATTCGCCGAATCGCTTTTCTCGATTTTTCATTCAGCGCGTCGGTTTTCAGTTCGACGCGCACACAGTTCCAGGTTTCAAAAGCGTGCGTCAACATCAAAAGTTTCGCTTCGGTGTTAATCGCCGTCCGCTGCCATTTCGGATTGATCCACGTCCAGCCGATTTCCGTTTTGCGATTTTTCGCGTCAATGTTTCCGAAGCGCGTCGAACCGATAATCTTGCCGGTTGATTTTTCGATTGTGACAAACGGCACGGAAATTTTTCCTGCCGCCTCGCCGAGCGCGGTTTCGATATAGCGCAGCATATCTTCGCGCGATTCGACGATGTTCGTCGTCCAACGCCACAGCGATTCATCCGAGGCGGCTTCATAAAGTTCGGCGAGATTTTCTAATTTCAAAGGCGCGAGCCGCACCGATTTACCTTCGAGCGTGACAGGTTTGATTTGCATATTTCTGAAACGAAAAAGTCGGCAGTCTTTTTATAAATGACTGCCGACCGCTGACTCTCAAGTATTGAAATTAAACGTCGTAATACATCGAAAACTCCAACGGATGCGGGCGCAGACGCATCGGTTGAATTTCGTTTTCGCGTTTGTATTTTATCCAACGCTCGATCATTTCAGTCGAAAAAACGTCACCTTTTAATAAAAATTCGTGGTCGTTTTCGAGCGCAGTTAATGCTTCGTCCAAACTTCCCGGCAGATTCGGCACATTTTTCAGTTCTTCCGGCGACAAATCGTAAATGTCTTTGTCTAACGGCTCGCCCGGATCGAGGCGATTCTGAATTCCATCGAGTCCCGCCATCAAAAGCGCGGCAAACGTGATATACGGATTGCACGACGGATCGGGCGGACGAAACTCCAGACGCTTGGCTTTCGGCGACTGCGAGAACATCGGAATCCGCACGGCAGCCGAACGATTTCTGGCTGAATAGGCGAGATTGACCGGAGCTTCAAAACCCGGAACTAATCTTTTGTAACTGTTGGTGGTCGGCGCGGCAAAAGCGATTAAAGCGGGCGCGTGTTTCAAAAGTCCGCCGATGTAAAACTTTGCCATTTCAGACAATCCGGCGTATTGGTCGCCGCCGAACAGCGGTTCGTCGTCTTTCCACAAAGATTGGTGAACGTGCATTCCCGAACCGTTGTCGCCGTAAATCGGCTTCGGCATAAACGTCGCGGTTTTGCCGAAACTGTGCGCCGTGTTTTTGACGATATACTTAAACATCATCAAATTGTCCGCCGTGTGCAGCAGATTCGAGAAACGAAAATCAATCTCGCACTGTCCGGCAGTGGCGACTTCGTGATGGTGACACTCGACGTTGATGCCGACTTCCGCCAGAATCAGCGAGACGGCGTTGCGAAAATCTATCAAAGTATCGGTCGGCGCAACCGGTACATAACCTTCTTTCGGGCGAATGTGCGTTCCGAGATTCGGTGTGCCTTCGCTGCTGCCGCGCCCGCTGTTCCAGTGTCCTTCTTCGGAATTGACCGTAAAACCGGCTGAATTTTGATTGTTGTGATATGAAACTTCGTCGAAAACGAAAAATTCGGCTTCCGGTCCGACGAAAACCGTGTCGGCGATGCCGGTAAATTTCAGATAGCTTTCGGCGCGGACGGCAACCGAACGCGGGTCGAATCCATAACCTTCTTTGGTCAGCGGGTCAACGACGTTGGCGAATAAACAAATCGTCGTTTCTTCGGCAAACGGGTCAACCCAGCAGCGCGAAGGATCAGGCACGAGCAGCATATCCGATTCGTGAATATGCGCCCAGCCGCGCAGCGAAGAAGCGTCGAAACCGAAACCGTCTTCAAAACAGTCTTCGGTCAATTGTTCAATCGGATATGTCAAGTGATGCCACGCGCCCGGCAAATCCGTAAAACGCACGGACATAAACTTTGCGCCCTGATCGGCGGCGTAATTCAATACATGTTTTGGGTTCATTAAATCTCCTTTTGGTGTTTGGATAAATAAATTTATGCAATGATTCGGCTTAATCCGCAAAATCAAAGAGTGATTTTACATTAGCAATTCAAAACTGCAAAACACTTTTTGAAATTATCTGTAAGCCGTTCTATCATAATGATTTGGTGCTTTTTGCAGATAAAAGAAAACCTACAATTTTGTAAGTTTAGAATGGTAAATGGAGGATTGAAACTGATTTACCGCTTTTGTGGATGGCGTTATCGAATTCAGTTTTACCAAAATCACTCTTCGTCATCGTTATCTTCATCTTCGTCGGGATTATAAATTTCGTAGCCGTAAGAATCGTCGTAATAATAACTTTTTTCGCGCTGGTCGCGGCTCCAATTTCCTTCTTTATCTGTTTCGCATTCGGTCGCCGACGACTGTTCCTCTTCATCGGGTTGGTTTTGTTTCGTCTTTTTCGGCATAAATCATTTATAATCAATTCAGCTACCGTTCACCAGATTAATTTTACGAAAACAAATTTCATTTTAAAATTTTGAACATAAAGTCTGCTCAATGTTAAAAATCAAACTTTTTCAAATTCTTGCTCTCTGCCTTTTCACATTTGCTTTTTGCCCGGCGACTTTCGCGCAAACTTTAACTGTCCGAGACATTATGCGCGAGCCTTCGCTTGCCGGAATGCGACCCGATTCGGAAAAACTTTCGCCCGACGGGAAATTCGTCATTTTCGCGTGGAACGCCGAAGGCAAAGAGCCGCGCAATCTTTATATTGTTTCGACCGGCGGCGGCGAACCGAAAATTATCGTTGACGCGGAAAAGAATTTCGAGTTGCGAACGCCCGCGCCCGAAAGCAAATTGAATTACGGTGTCATCGTCCGCGATGACTTTATAAAAGCGCGTGAAAAAAATCTCGGAGGCGCGGATTTTTCGCCGAACTCGAAACGGATTTTATTTACGCAGAACGGCGATATTTATGTTTTGGATTTGGGAGTTAAGTCAAATGCCGAGCAAATCCAAATTTTGGATAAGAATTGGTTAAAAGTTCAAGATGCGTCTCAGATTCTCTCAGATTTGACACCCAAACTGATTAAATCAGCACAAGCGTCGGGAATTAGTTCATTAGATAATTACCTTGATACTATTGACTTATATTCAAAACTTTTATCTGATCTGAAACAGTCACCGCAAAATGAAAAAGGAATTGAAACTGAACAGCAAAGAGCAGATATTTTACAATCAACCAGAGACCTTATAAATGCGCTAAATCCGCTTCTTCAACCGCAAATAAAGATTCCCAAATCGGATTTAAACAAAAATTTTATAAAACTTTTTATCCAACTTGCAGATGAAGCAACCGGGATAATAAATAGAGTTGATGTCGCTACTGCTGATTATAATTCCGCTTTGCAAAATTTTTCGACGAAGCCGCGTCGAGTCACGCGAACGCAGGGCGCGGAGTTTGCGGCGCGGTGGCTGGACGACGCGACGATTCTTTATCAGTCGGGCGGCAATTTCTACGCGCTGAACATTGAAAAAACCGCGCTCGTGCAGTTAAGCCGTGAAGCCAATCCGCAAACTTTCATTTCCGTTTCTTCCGCCGCTCCGACTGAAGACGCGACGCTGCTGGCTTATATCGTGTCCGACAGTTCAAAGCAACGCGCCTTGTTGGTGCCGAATTATTTGGACGAATTTGTCCAATCGCCGACGTTTCGGCGCGGATTTACCGAACAGAAAGTTTTCGTCGTGAAAACCGACGGCAGTTTGGAAAAACCGTTTGAGATAAAAATTCCGAAAGCCGAAGGCGCGAGTTATCTGCGCGGCGTTGATTGGGCGGCGGACAATCGCAGCTTAATCGTTGACCGCGTGGATCAAGACACGAAACGGCGACAGCTTTTTTATGTTTATAACGTCGGCGGCAAAGACGAGCAGACGATTACCATTACGGAAGAGACGGACGACAAATGGATCGGCGGACTTTCGCGCATTGTCGAAGCGAATCCGAAAGATAATTCGCAGATTTTATTCGCTTCGGAACGCGACGGTTACAATCATTTATATT
>JAJAZE010000254.1 GCA_026785925.1 Pyrinomonadaceae bacterium | reverse complement strand
TTCTGGAAAAACCAGAAACAATTTTAATGAAAGAGGCAATTGAGGAAGTCAAAGCAAGAATCAGCAAATTAGGCAGTATCCATCAGAGGAAAGTTGCTTCTTCTAGTGTTTAATTGGCGAAGGTATTGAGCCACATAACCGCTTATTTCCTGAGCAACCCAAAAAGCAGCAAGAAATCCGACAATCAAAGAACCGATAATTGCAATCGAAAATATTAGCTTATTATTGCGTTCTACAATTTTGTCTTCCATATCTAAACTTCTTCATACCGAAAACACGAGACCAAACGCTTGCTCGCCAAACCGCAAACCCGCGTGATTTAAGGCAACATTTGAAATGCCGCGCAGTGAACCGGACGAAACGCGCCGAAATGTCGGCGGTCAACCGTGAGAATCTTTTCGATTTTCAACCGTTCCGCCATCGCCGCAATCACCGCATCAACCAAATCTATATTGTTATCGTCGTATTGCTCCAGAATTTCGGCGGCGCGTTCCAAATCTTTTTCTGTAGTGCGGACGAGTTCATATTCGCCGCCCGCCACCAGCCGCAAAAATGTGATTAACGCTTTGAGATTCAGCTCGCGTCTTATCAAATATGCCAGTTCGGGCAGAACGACATCGGGCAGCAGAGCCTTGCGAAATTCGGACTGATAAATTTTCAGACAATTTTGATGATATTTGTCGCCTTTATCGAAGACAGCCAGTAAAAATCCCGTGTCGAAGATAGATTTTTCCATCACGGCAAACTCCAACCCTCGCGTTTGTTGATGCCTTCGGCAAGAATTTCATCAACTTTTTCCGATAAATCGCTTCTGCCGCTGCTGGCAATCCCGACCATACTCATCAATTTCTCATAACGAAGTTTTTGCTTCGCTTCTTCGGCTTCATCAATTTTTGTCTGTCCGTTCGTCGAACCTTCAACTTCGACTTCTTCGACAAACTCCAAAACTTTCGCCTGCTTTTCGGGCGGCAGAACGTGAATTTTCTCGATCAATATTTGTTCTAAATTCTGAATCATAATTTTCCACCTCTCAAACTTCATTATACCGAAAACAACTCGTCAAATGGTCATTGACCAAACCGCCAGCCTGCATAAACGCATACATAATCGTTGAGCCGACAAAATTAAAACCGCGATTTTTCAAGTCTTTGCTCAGCGCGTCCGACAGAGAAGTTTTGGCGGGAACTGCCGCCGGAGTTACCCAGCGATTGACAATCGGCTTGCCGCCCGCAAATTGCCAAACGAACGAATCGAATGAGCCAAACTCGGCTTGAACTTTCAAATAACTTTTCGCGTTTGAAACTGCCGAAGCGATTTTTGAGCGATTGCGAATGATGCCTTCGTTCAACAAAAGTTCAGCGCATTTTTCCGCGTCGTAACGCGCAACTTTCTCCGCGTCGAAATCGTCAAACGCCGCTCGATAATTTTCGCGCCTTCGTAAAATCGTATCCCAGCTAAGTCCGGCTTGCGCGCCTTCTAAAATCAGAAATTCAAAAAGCCGTCGGTCATCGTGCGCGGGAACGCCCCATTCCGCGTCGTGATATTGAATCGCCAAATCGTTTTTCACCCAGCCGCAGCGAATTTTTTTATCCGGCATAATTTTCAAAAGGCAAATAGCTTTCAATTAATCGCTGCGGCTCCAAATCGGTAAAATTTAGGTGCGCTTCCACCACCGAATCAAACTGCAAAATAGCCGCAATCGAATTAACCGTTGCAATCCCGATTGATCTCATTCCGGCGCGATTGGCAGCTTCAAAACCGTTAATCGCATCTTCAAAAACCAGACAATTTTTCGGTTCAACATTCAACTTTTCCGCCGATTTGAGAAAAACTTCCGGGTTCGGTTTGCCGTGCGAAACGTCGTCGGCGGTCGTGATCACGGTAAAGTATTTTCGCAAATCCAGACCGTCGAGAATAAATTCCATATTCGCCACCGGCGCAGCAGTCGCCACCGCCATTTTTACGCCGAGCGATTTTGCCGCTTCGAGAAATTCAACCGCGCCGTCAATCGCCCGACGTTCGGGCAGAAAAAGTTCACGGTAAAGCGTTTCTTTGCGAAGTCCGAGTTCAAGCAACCGCGCCTCGTCCGCATCTTTGAAAAAATCAGGAATGATTTCACGCTTCGTTTTGCCCGCCGTTTTGATTAAAAATTCGTGCGCGTCGGCTTCGATGCTATTTTCAAGTAACATCTGCTGCCACGCCGCGCCGTGAAAACGCATATTGTCAACGAGCGTTCCATCCATATCGAAAATAAACGCTCTCTCGGAATAATCAATCATTTAATTTTGGGGGAATCCTTCGGTTTGGGTCACGCGCTCGGCTTGCCGGTAATGCCGCCGCTCGTGTTCGATAATCACCTGATAACCGTCGGAAAGTTTGTAGGTAATCAATTTCATAAACGGTGAAGTGACTTTGACTTTGCGCCAGTCAGCCGGTTCAGTGAGTTTGATTTTGCCGACTAATTCGGATTGGTGTGCTGCGAAAATCTCGACGATGTTGGCATCTATCTCGCTCGGCGGCACGATTCTCTGCGTCGGTGCTTTAAATTTGCGAGCGTCTTTTTTCAGAGAACTAATGAGCAGATTGCCGAAAAATGAGCTGAGCGGTGAATAACTTTCAAGAAAAGAATTCTGGCGCGTCCCGCTCACTATCCGATCAAGTTCGTCGTAAAACAATTCGTTTGATTTAATCAAATGCTCGAAACATTGCCCGATGCTCCAGCCGTCCGCGCTCGATTTCCAGTTGATTTGTTCCGCTGATAAACTGCCGAAAGTTTTTTGCGTGTCTTCGGCAATCGCTTCCGCGTCGGCGACTAATTGGGCAAGCTCCTGTTTCATATCAAAAAATTCGGAAATGGAAAATCAGCGTCCCGTAAAATTGCCGTCGCGCCGTTCGATGAAAGATTGTACGCCTTCGCGTGCGTCGTCCGATTTGAAAAGTTTTAAAACCTGCGGCAGCAAATCCCGCGCCGCCGCGTCGAAACCTTCCGACTGCATTTTTCTGGCAGAAGCAATCGTTGCCTGCACTCCGAGCGGTGCCTGGCGGGCAATCATTTCGGCAATTTCGATGGCTTTATCCAATTGCCTGCCGTGTTCGACGACTTCCTGCACCAGCCCGATTCGCAATGCTTCCGCTGCGCCGAATTCGTCGCCCGTCAGCAACCAGCGCATCGCGTTTCCCCAACCGGCGGTTTCGGGGAATCGCAGAGTCGCGCCGCCGAACGGGAAAATCCCGCGCTTGATTTCGATTTGCGCGAAAACCGCGTTTTCCGACGCGACGCGCACATCCATCGCCAGCAAAAGCTCGATACCGATAGTCAGACATTTGCCGTGAACGGCGGCAACCATCGGTTTTGTCCGCAGCTTGTTCGCGTCCAAGCCGAGCGGGTCAACAACGCTGTTTTCGTCGTCCAGATTCTCGCCCGCCATTACCGTTGGCGCGACATTCGCCAAGTCCAAACCAGCCGTGAACATCTCGCCGTGCGCGAATAAAACGCCGCATCGCACATCGTCGTTTTGTTCAAGTTCAGCGAATGCCGCCGCCATTTCGCTCAACATTTGACGGTCAAAAGCATTGCGTTTCGCCGGACGATTTAAACCGATAAGCAAAATGTGTCCGCGCTGTTCGACTGAAATTCTCGATTCTTCGATTTGCATAGTTTTTCTTTGCCACGAATTACACGAATATCACGAATTAAAAACCAGAAACCAATAAATCACTTTAAATTATTTGCGTTTTATTCGTGATATTCGTGTAATTCGTGGCTAATTCTCATTAGTTTCTCAAAGGCTTGCCCGTTTTTAACATCGCGCCGATGCGTTCCTGAGTCTTACGAGTTCCGCACAAGGATAAAAATGCTTCGCGTTCCAGATCAAGCAGATGCTGTTCAGAGACGAAAGCCGAATGATTAAAATCGCCGCCGCTCATCACTTTGGCGATTTTCGTGCCGATCAGATGGTCGTGTTCGGAAATAAATCCGCCGCTTTTCATCATATGCAGCGCGAGTTTGATCGCGGCTTGCGCCTGTTCGCCCATCACGAGAATATCGGTGCGCTCGACGGGTTGAACATATCCGGTTGCCGCTAAAGCCAAAACATCAGCTTTTGCGTCGGCGATCAGGCGGTCGCCGTTCATCGAAATCGCGTCCGAATCGCGCAAAATTCCGAACGAACGAGCTTCCTGTGCCGAAGTCGCCACTTTGCCCATCGCAATCGTTTCAAACGTCTTTTTCAAAAACGTCAGCGGGTCAGCGTCGGGCGTGGCTTTCGCTTTGTCCATCGCCCGCATCGTTAATTCTTTCGTGCCGCAGCCGGCGGGAATCAAACCGACTCCGACTTCCACCAAGCCGATGTAAGTTTCGCCCGCCGCACGGGTTTTGTTGCCGTGCATCGCAATTTCACAGCCGCCGCCCAAAGTTAAACCGTAAGGCGCGGTGACGACCGGTTTTGACGAATAACGCAGACGCATCACGGCTTTTTGCAGTTGGCGCACACCCATTTCGATGTCGTCCCATTCTTCTTCCTGCGCTGCGAGCAGAATCATCATAATGTTCGCGCCCGCCGAAAAATTGCCGCCCTGATTGCCGACAACCAAACCGGTGTGATTTTTCTCGACTTCATCAACCGCGTATTTCAGCATCGAAACCGTGTCGCCGCCAAGGGAATTCATTTTTGAATGAAACTCCAGACAAGTCACGCCGTCGCCAATGTCAATCAAGCTCGCCGCCGAATTCGATTTGATAACACCGGTTCGATCTTTGACCGATTTCAGGAAAATCACGCCCGCTTTGTCTTCAATCAGTTGGTAGCCGCCGTTCACCAAATCGTAAAAAGATTTCTGACCGTTTTCGTATCTGTAAAAAGTTTCCGCGCCCGAATCGAGCATTTTCTGAACGTTTTCAGGAATTTTCTGATTTTCGGCTTTCATCCGCTCGACCGATTCACGCACTCCAATCGCGTCCCAGGTTTCAAACACGCCGATTTCCCAACCGAAACCCCATTTGATCGCGTTATCAATTTCGACAATCGTATCCGCGATTTCGGGAATGCGGTTTGCCGCGTAACGCGCAATTCTGGAAGTCGTTTTCCACAAAAATTCGCCGACGTTATCTTGTCCCCAAACCAAAGTTTTCACACGCTTCGGTATATCTTCGATAGCTTTCGCCGCGTCAATCGAAGCGAATTTAGTTTTTACCTGCGGTTTATATTCAAACGTATTTAAATCCAATTCTAAAATTTCGCGCTTGCCGTCCGCGCCTTTCGATTTTTTGAAAAATCCGCCGTTCGTTTTGTCGCCCAAAATTTTCTTTTCCATCAAAGTATTGATGAGTTCGGGTGTTTGAAAAACCTCGCGGTCTTCGTCGTCGGGAATCGCCGGATAAAGGTTTTTGACGACGTGTGCCGTTACATCCAACCCGACCAAATCCGAAGTTCTGAACGTCGCCGAAGAAGCGTGTCCGATTGCCTTGCCGGTTATCTGGTCAACTTCGGTCGGCGTTAAACCCATTTCGATCATCTCTCGAATCGAAGCCATCATCGAGAAAACGCCGATGCGGTTGGCGATAAAATTCGGACGATCCTTCGCCGGAACAACGCCTTTGCCAAGCCGCGTATCGAGAAATTCGCTCACCCCTTTTTCGACTTCCGCGCTCGTCTCTTCGGTCGGAATCACTTCGACGAGCTTCATATAACGCGGTGGATTGAAAAAGTGAACGCCGACGAAATGTTTTTTGAATTCGTCGGAAAAAGGTTCGGCAATTGAGCCAATCGGAATGCCGGAAGTGTTCGACGCGATGACCGCGCCCGGTTTCATATATTTTTCGACTTCGGCGAAAAGTTTGTGTTTGATGTCGAGATTTTCGACGACCGCTTCGATGACGAAATCGCAGTCTTTAATTTTGTGCAGATCGTCTTCAAAATTGCCGAGCGAAATCAAATTCGCGTTATCGCCCAACATAAACGGCGCGGGTTTGAGTTTTTTCGCCGCCTCAAACAGCGAATTAACGATGTGATAACGAACCTGCGGCGCGTCGAGCGGCAAGCCTTTTGCTTCGTGTTCCGGCGACAATTCACGCGGCGCGATGTCGAGCAAAAGCGTCGGTATTCCCGCATTTGAAAGATGCGCCGCAATCGCCGCGCCCATTGTTCCCGCGCCTAAAACGGCGGCTTTT
>JAJAZE010000253.1 GCA_026785925.1 Pyrinomonadaceae bacterium | reverse complement strand
TCCGCTGATGATTTCCAATGCGCTGAACGACGAGCCTCTGCCCGTCTACGGCGACGGCAAAAACGTGCGCGACTGGATTTTCGTCGAAGACCACGCCCGCGCGATTTGGCTGGCTTACGAAAAAGGAAAATCGGGCGAAAGCTACAACATCGGCGCGCGCAACGAGCGGCAGAATATCGAAGTCGTCAAATCCATTCTCGACGCGCTCGACAAACCGCATTCGCTCATCAAATACGTCACTGACCGACTCGGACACGACCGCCGCTACGCGATTGACGCGACGAAAGTCGAAACCGAACTCGGCTGGAAACCGCAGACGAGTTGGGAAACAGGTTTGCAGAAAACCATTCGCTGGTATCAGGAAAACCCGGATTGGGTCAATCACATTAGAAACGGCGCGTATCGGGATTACTATAAAAACCATTACGGAATGGAAGTCGGAGCTTAATCGTCGGAGCGCGGCTTTCGTCCGCACAGATTGCGCGAGCAATCTAACGAAGTCTCTATTAGATTCAGCTTTGACTCGAACCGAGACTTCATTATCGCGCTTTCGCGCTCAATGCGGACGAAATCCGCGCTCCTCTCAATATAAATTATGAAAGTTTTGATCACGGGCGCAAACGGAATGGTCGCCCGCGCGGTAATTAAACATTGCCGGTCAATCGGCGATCAAACAATCGCTTTGATGCGCCGGGAACTCGATATTGCCGACGCAAAACAGGTGGAGGAAATTTTTCGGCGCGAGCTGCCCGATGCCGTCATAAACTGCGCGGCTTATACTGATGTGGACGGTGCGGAATCGAACCGGGAAGCGAGTTTTCAGGTGAACGCGGTCGGCGTGGAAAATCTTGCGCTGGCTTCAAAAAAGATTGACGCGGCTTTTGTGACGATTTCGACCGATTACGTTTTCGACGGCTTGAACGCCGGATTTTACACGCAGAAAGATACGCCAAATCCGATAAGTTTTTACGGCGAATCAAAACTCGAAGGCGAAATCAGGGCGCGAAACGTGTATGCACGTTCAATCGTCGTTCGGTCAAGTTGGATTTACGGCGAAGACGGCACAAATTTTTTGAGCGTGATGCACCAACTGCTTGCCGCCGGAAAAACGATCAAGGCAATCTCTGACGCTTACGGCACACCGACTAACGCCGGAGATTTGGCAGTCAGACTGCGTGAGTTGGCGGAACTCGATTTGCCCGCCGTCTATCACGTCACCAACGCCGGTGACGGCACGAGTTACGAAGGTTTTGCGCGGAAAGTCGCGGAGCTTAAAAATTTCAATCCAAATCTGATTCAAAGCGTTTCGGGAACCGATTTGCAGCGTCCGGCTCCGCGTCCGGTCAGTTCAAAGCTGGCTTGTTTGATAAGCGAAAAATTCGGGCTGGCTTCGCTGCCGAATTGGGAGGAATCGCTCGCCGGATTTTTAAAGTGAAAAGGCTCTTTAATCTTTCAAAACAAAAGACGGTCAAAGAATTAATTCTTTGACCGTCTTTTTCATCAAAAATTGATGGAATCTATTTTTTGCCGTTACTTTTTTCGTCAGCCGCGTAAAGTATTTCATCGTCCATAAACGGCGTGGAATCATCGTCGGCATTCGGCGTGTAGTAGTCGGAGACGTAATTGTAGCCGTAGTAGCCGTAGTCAGCCGAGCCGGATTTGATGCCGTTTAAAACCACGCCGTAGATTCGTGCGCCGATGCTGCCGAGCCGCTGCTTGAAGCGGCGCGTCAAATGAATTGAACTCTTACCGGCGAGGGCGACGATTACTACGCCGTCCACAATCATTGCAAGAATCGCGGCATCGGTAAAGAAAACCGACGGCGGCGAGTCAATAATGACGTGTTTAAAGTTGCCCTTCAAAAACTGCAGAAGGTTTTTCATCTCGTTGGAACTCAGGAGTTCAGCCGGATTCGGCGGAATCGGTCCGCTGGTGATTACTTTCAAATTCGGCATTCCTTCGCAGTCCTGCAGCAAACTGTTCGGATTTTTGCCGCCCGACAGATAGCTCGTCAGACCGGTGGCATTCGCCAATCCGAAATTTTTGTGCAGACGCGGGCGACGCAGATCGCAATCAATAATCACGACATTGACACCGGATTTGGCGAGCGTAATCGCCGTATTGATCGCCGTCGTCGTTTTGCCTTCGGCGGGCTGTGCCGATGTTACCAAAATGGTTTGCGGCGGCTTACCGGCGGACGAAAACAGCAGCGACGTTCGCAAATGGCGATAGGCTTCGGCGAGTGATGAACGGTTGTCGCCAATCGCGCTGAGAGCGATTGAAGCAGGCAGATTGTCGGTGGTTTTGCCGTTCAGTAAATTAAATTTGCGCTGGTCACTTTCGCTTGAATACGGAATCAAGGCAAGCGTCGGCAAACCGAGATACCTGCCGATGTCGTCGGAGGTTTTCACCGAATCATCCAGATAATCGAGCAGAAACGCCAGACCGACACCTGCCGCCAGCGAAAGTAAAAAGGCGATAAAGATGTTTCGGCTGCGGTTCGGACCAATCGGTCCGCCCGGTGTTACGGCGTGACTCGAAATTTTAAGATTGTCCGGCTGGCTGCCCGCCACCGTCAATTCCATCTGCTTTTGTCTTTGAATATAAGTGTCGAGCAAACCGCGGTTGGTTTCGATTTCTCTTTTGAAAGTCGTCAGACGGGTCGCCGCCTGTCCTTCGATATTGGCAGACGATAGTTCTCGATCATACGTCGCGCGGAGTTGATTTTCGCGTCCCGTCGCCGACTCGAGTTGTGCGCGCAAACCGACCATCGCACCGCTGATCGCATCTTTTTCGATTTTCTGCTGCTCGCGCTCGATAATTTGCGTTACTTCTTTTTCCGTTCTTTCTTTGGTTTCTTTGAGCTTGGCAATTTGCTCGTCTTTTTCCTTGATCTTAAAGTATTCGTCCGTATAAGTGACTCTCAATTGCGCTCGTTCGGTTTCAGCCGCGCTCACTTGGCGGTCAATTTCCCGAATCGTGTCCTGCAGCTTAGCCTTCCGTTCGGTGTTGAGACGCACCGTTTGTTGATAAATGGTGCTGTCGGTCAGATCGGGAATGCTCGCTCCTTCGCCGCGTGCATTGGCGCGGACGGCAGTGTTGTAGCGGGCTTCGATTTTGCGCCGTTCATCTATCGCCGACAGCCATTGACTGCTCAGATTTTGCAGAATGCTGGCTGATAATTCGCCTCCTTTTTCCCCAAGCGGCAAATTACTCGAACGCATAAAATTAATGAGTTCGATTTCCTGACCGGCAATCGTGCCTTTTAACTCTTCGATTGATTTGGTCAACTCTTCAAGCGAAGTTTTGCTGCCTTCGGTTTCGCGTTCGATGTCCTGCCTGATAAAAACTTCGCCGACCATATCGGCAGTTTTCGCCGCCAGGGCGGGATTAGTGCTTTGGACGAAGATGTTCACCAGATTCGTCTGCGGAGTTTGCACGACCCGCATACCGCCGAGCAGAATTGAGGCATACTGTTCGGCACGCTGTTTTTCTTCGGGTGTCAGTGCCGCCTTTCCGTTGTTTGCGTCAGCGGTCGTCTGCGTCAAGACCGGCAGCGCGGAATCTTTGTTCTGGTCGTTTTTATCGCCCGAAAACATCGTGCGAATGGTTGAAAGGAAACTGCGATTTTGATTACTGAACAAATTCGGGTCGCGGTGCAGATTCAAACCGATGACTACTTCGTTCATCAAATCCGGGTTTTGAAGAAGTTTCAACTGAGTATTGTAATAATTAACATCGTTTCCGAAATTAATGTTGATGGCATCTTTAGATTGAACTTTGGGTTTGCGCGGCTCGATAATCATTTCGGTCCGCGCTTCGTAGATCGAAAGCTGCCGATACATATAAAAAGCGGTGACGGCGGTTGTCACTAAAGTTAACGCTAAAATAATCGGCAGGCGTTTATAAATGATATTAAAATACTCACGAAGCGAGCGTTTGCCGTCAAACTCCTCATCGTAAATCGGTGAGTAACTGGTCGGTTCGTTTTGATTTACCGGCTGCACGTCACGGACGTTCGGCAAAGGTAGTAATCTTTCGTCTTTTTCCATACTTCTAGTTTAATCCGTTCAATTTCTGTCGCAAGTTCTATGAGACAATCTAGTTTTATAGCACATCCGGCAGACATTTTCCCATCGCGAATGTTAAATACCGTTTTATTTTCTTTGAAAAGATACACTTATTTCGCACGGAAGGCAAAGAAAATCGCTAATTCGGAATTGCGCCGCTTTTGTTTCGCCCTTGGCGAAAATGGTATATTTCTGTTTTAAGAAAAAAATTTCGTTTCCCGAATTTTGTTCATCTAAATCATTTATGACAGCAACATCTAAAAACGGACAGGCTTTCAGCCCATCAGTTAACAGCGATTTTAAACTAGGCATCCCCGGTTTTAATTATTCGGATCTTTACGATGCAGTAAAACTCCGCTCGATTGCCGGGAAATTTTACGAAGAACTAAAAAATGAAAATTTAATTCTGCACGAAGCTCTGACAAAATACATTGAAAATCGCGGCGCAGGTTACGAAAAGCGCGTCGAATCGAAAATTCTGACCGATGCCGCGCCGTATCTTTCTGAATTCATCGCGCAGATGTTCGACATCAGCGGTGAACGCGCCGACTTGCAAAAGGAGATCGCCGAGCAAAATCCGATTTGGAAATATAAGGTTTTCGTCCAACGCCGTGCGATTAAAAAGTTTTCGGCGGAGAAAATCGTTGACCTGAACGAAATCGAATTGATGACGGCGTTGAGCGAATTTAAATTCGCAGCGTTCGATGAAACGCTGCGTTTCGACGAAGAATTGTCAATCGCGTATATCGCCGACAAACTCGTCGTAGCCGAAGAAACACTCACGAAAAATTTGGAGATCACGCCGGAGATTCAGAAAACTCTCGATAAAATAAATGTCGCTTACGACAAATTAAAAGACCAAACTTTCGGCAAAGTATTCTCGCATTATATTTTGGAAGCGACGGAAACGGGCGCGATTTTGCCGGTCAAAGCCGTTCTGTATCTGCTCGAAGCGTGGTCGGCAGCGGCTTTTTTCAAAAAGGAGAAGCATTGGTATTCGTTCAAAACGCCGCACGGACTCGATTATCAAAATCTCGTTCATTTAATTCATCCGAACGAAGATGTCCCCGAATTGCTGCACGGCGCGGCGGCGGAAATGCGTCAGCGCGACGGTTTCAAGTTGACCGATGATCGCGGAACGCAGCGCGACGCGCTTTATGAAGTTGATTATTGTCTGATCTGCCACGAGCGCGAAAAAGATTCGTGTTCGACCGGACTGCACGAAAAAGACGGCTCGCCGAAACGCAATCCGCTCGGCATCAAGCTCGAAGGCTGTCCGCTCGACGAAAAGATTTCGGAAATGCACCTGATGAAACGCCACGGCGATTCGATTGCATCTTTGGCGTTGGTGACGATTGACAATCCGATGTGCGCCGGAACCGGACACCGCATCTGCAACGATTGTATGAAGGGCTGCATTTTCCAGAAGCAGGAGCCGGTCAACATTCCGTTGGCGGAAACGGCGAGTTTGACCGACGTTCTAAATCTGCCGTACGGTTTTGAGATTTACAGCCTTCTGACGCGCTGGAATCCGCTGAACGCCAAACGTCCGTATACACTGCCGTATAACGGAAAAAATGTTCTCGTCGTTGGTTTAGGTCCGGCGGGCTACACTCTGGCGCATTATCTTCTGAATGAAGGCTTTGGTGTCGTCGGCGTGGACGGCTTGAAAATCGAGCCGCTGGACGATGAAATCACCGGCAAAAACGGTAAAGTTTGCCCGCGTCCGATTGAAGACATCAATGATATTACCGACGAACTCGACGAGCGCGTGTTGTCGGGTTTCGGCGGCGTTTCCGAATACGGAATCACGGTTCGCTGGGACAAAAACTTCCTGACGATGCTGCAACTGATGTTGACGCGCCGCAAGCGTTTTCGCGCTTACGGCGGCATTCGCTTCGGCGGAACTTTTACGATTGAAGATGCGTGGGATTTCGGTTTCGACCATATTGCGATTGCGACCGGCGCGGGTCGTCCGACGATTGTGCCGATGAAAAACAATCTGATTCGCGGCATCCGGCAGGCTTCGGATTTTCTGATGTCTTTGCAGTTAACCGGCGCGTTTAAGAAAGATACGCTGTCGAATTTGCAGGTTCGCCTGCCCGCCGTGGTCATCGGCGGCGGTTTGACGGGCGTTGATACGGCGACGGAAACTTTTGCGTATTATCCGGTGCAGGTCGAGAAAATGCTCGGAAAATACGAAACGGTCGTCGCGGAATACGGCGAAGATGCGGTTTGGGCGAAGTTTGACGATCAGGAAATCGGCGCGTTGCAGGAATTTCTCGAACACGGGAGGGCGATTCGCGCCGAACGAACTCGCGCCGCCGACGCGGGCGAAGTTCCGAACTTCGTGCCGCTCGTCCAGAGTTGGGGCGGCGTATCTTTGATTTACCGCAAGCGTCTTCAGGATTCGCCCGCGTATCGTCTGAATCACGAGGAAGTCCAGAAAGCGTTGGAAGAAGGCATCAATTTCATCGAATGTATGAGTCCGACCGAAGCCGTGCCGGACGAATTCGGCGCGGTCAAAGCGTTGAAATTCGAGCGGCTCAATTACGTCGCGGAAACCGGCAAATTTGAAAACACCGGCGAATCGGTCGAATTTCCAGCCAGAACCGTCTGCGTCGCGGCGGGAACTTCGCCGAACGTGATTTACGAAAAGGAAAAGCCCGGAACATTTCAATTGGATGAATGGCGGCAGTTTTTCGAGCCGTTTGAAGTCGTCAAAAACGGCGACGGAAAATTTCACGCGGTTCAATCAAAACAGGGATTTTTTACATCCTACGAACACGACGGAAAATTTATTTCATACTACGGCGACAACCATCCGCGCTACGCCGGCAACGTCGTCAAAGCGATGGCTTCGGCGAAACACGGCTACGAAAAAGTCGTCAAGATTTTTGCCGAGGAGTTGGCGACGCGCGGCGATTTGCCGCAAGCCGAACGCGATGCGATTTTCGATGATTTAGAAGCGACTCTGGACGAGCAATTGCGGGCGTATGTCGTCAAAGTTGACCGCTTAACGCCGACGATCATTGATGTCATCGTCAAGGCTCCGCTGCAAGCCAGAAAGTTCGAGCCGGGACAATTCTATCGGCTGCAAAATTTTGAAACGAGTGCGCCGATAGTCGGCGGCAAGCGTTTGATGATGGAAGGTCTGGCTTTAACGGGAGCGTGGA
>JAJAZE010000252.1 GCA_026785925.1 Pyrinomonadaceae bacterium | reverse complement strand
CCAAAGTTCGCTGCTTGATATTCAAAGGCGCGACTTTGGTTTGAGCCAAACTCGTCTGAATTAAAAGAACGAGCGTCATTATTAATAGAACAACGATTTTTTTTCGCATAAATTATTGTTTGAAATAAAATTGTCTTTGATACGCCGCCGATGCGTATTTTGTTTTGAAACGTCAAGCGATTTCAAGAGTCACAAGTTATTTTAAGTCTAAATCCTGCGCTTTTCGACGCATCAAAAACGCCAGACGCAATTGCTGAAAGATGAGAAAACCGAATAAAACAGTCGAGATCAATCTGCTAAATCCGCTTCCGTTTAATACGGCGTAAATCAGAAACCCCGAAAAAGCGATGGCGGAAAAGAAAAAGAAACGACTGTAATTTCGATATTCTCGTTGTTGTTTCATCATTTTATTTCACCTCAAAAGATCGAGTTTAATTGTAATCATAAAAACCTTTGCCCGATTTTCGACCGAGCCAACCGGCATCAACCATTTTTACCAGCAGCGGACACGGGCGATATTTCGAATCGGCAAAGCCCGTGTGCAGAACATTTAAAATCGCCAGACAAACATCCAAACCGATAAAGTCGGCGAGCGTCAAAGGTCCCATCGGGTGATTCATTCCGAGTTTCATCACTTCGTCAATCGCTTCTTTGGTCGCCACGCCTTCGTGCAGCGCGAAAATCGCTTCGTTAATCATCGGCATTAAAACGCGATTCGAGACAAAACCGGGAAAATCGTTGCACTCGTGCGGAACTTTGCCGAGCGTTTCGGTCAAGTCCTTAACTTTCGCGTAAGTCTCATCCGAAGTTGCAATGCCGCGAATGATTTCCACCAATTTCATCAGCGGAACCGGATTGAAGAAGTGCATTCCGATCACTTTGTCGGCGCGTTTGGTGACACCGGCAATTTTTGTAATCGAGATCGAAGACGTGTTGGACGACAAAATCGTTTCCGCCGCGCAAACTTCGTCGAGCTTTTGGAAAATCTGTTTTTTGATCTCGAAGTTCTCCGTCGCCGCTTCGACAATCAACGTGCAGTCTTTCAAATCTTCCAGATTCGTCGTCGTTTTAATTCTGCCGAGAGCCGCGTTTTTGTCCGCTTCGGTCATCGTTTCTTTTTTGACGAAACGGTCGAGGCTTTTCGAGATATTGCCGACGGCTTTTTCCAAAAACTCGTCATTGATGTCGCACAAAACTACGTCGAAGCCTTTGCCCGCCGCCGTCTGCGCGATGCCGTTGCCCATTGTTCCCGAACCGACCACGCCGATTATTTTACTCATTATTTAGTTTTCTCCTTAACTTCTTTGTTCAATAAAAGTTTAATAAAAAGCCGTGCGAATCACACGGCTTTTCTGTTCCCCAAAATATCGAGTTGAATTCAATCGCGCTCGACCGCTAAAGCTACTGAATTACCACCGCCCAAACACAACGCCGCCACGCCTTTTTTGGCATCGCGCCGTTTCATCTCGTGCAGCAAAGTCGTTAAAATTCGCCCGCCGGAATTGCCGATGGCGTGTCCGAGCGCGACCGCGCCGCCGTTGACGTTGACGTTTTCGCCGTCCATTCCGAGTTCCTTCATTACGCCCAAAGCCTGGACGGAAAACGCTTCGTTAAGTTCAAAAAGGTCAACGTCCGCCATTTCCCAACCGGCTTTTTTCAAAACTTTTTTCACGCCTTCGACCGGCGCGAGCATAATGAATTTCGGCTCGATGCCCGACTGCGCCGAAGCAACGATTCGCGCCAGCGGTTCGATTCCCAATTCTTTCGCTCGTTCCGCCGACGTGATAACCAACGCCGATGCACCGTCATTCACGCCCGGCGCGTTGCCCGCCGTGACCGTGCCGCCGTCTTTTTTAAATGCCGGTTTTAATTTGCCGAGCGTTTCCGCCGTCGTATCGGCGCGAACGGTCTCGTCGTAATCGAGCAAAATCGGCTCGCCTTTTTTCTGCGGAATCGAAACGGAAACGATTTCATCTTTGAAACGTCCGGCTTGCTGCGCTTCATTGGCTTTACGGTGCGAATTGAAAGCGTAATCATCCTGCGTTTCGCGCGTGATTTGATGTTTATCGGCGACGATTTCGCCGGTGTTGCCCATATGCCAATTTTCAAACGGACACCACAAACCGTCGTGAATCATCAAATCAACCGCCGCTTGATTGCCCATCCGCATTCCGTCACGCGCCGTCGGCAGCGCGTATGGAATGTTCGACATTGATTCCATTCCGCCCGCGACGACGACTTCCGCATCGCCGAGCATCACGGCTTGCGCGGCGAGCGCGACGGCGCGAAGTCCCGAACCGCACACCATATTAATCGTCAGAGCCGAAACTTCCGGCGGAAGTCCCGCTTTCAGAGCCGCCTGCCGCGCCGGAGCCTGACCGACTCCGGCTTGCACGACGCAGCCCATAATAACTTCGTCCACGTTTTCCGGTTTGATTCCCGCTTTTTCGACCGCCGCTTTAATCGCCATTGCGCCGAGTTCCGGCGCGGTAAATCCTTTTAACGCGCCCTGAAACTTTCCGGTCGGCGTTCGCATCGCGCTGATGATTACTGCATCTCTTAATGACATTTCGATATGTTTCCTTTTGAAATAATAAAATAAAAGCCTTTCTCAAATTGTAACAAAACCGGATTCAATTAGCATAAACGGGAAGCGGCGAAAACTTGGCGGGTTGAAAAATTAAATGGCAAAAAGTATATTTCTCTCTCGTCTTCCGAGTGCAAACTATAAAACAACCGGTTCTCGTAAATTATGCCAATAATTTACCGAACTGAACAAAATCAATCAGATTAAATTTTATCACCGAGCCTTGCAAAGAGGCTCAAAACAAGGAGAAAACTATGTTTATTGCGCTCGAAGGAAGTGCGCCGACGATTAGTGGCGGAAACACCGAATTGAATGTTGATTATAAGGATTATTACGTTCAGAAAGCTCTCGGTTTAGCTGGCGACCCCAAAATGTATCACCGGGGACCGGCGGCGGGTTCTTTTGGTATCAGTATGATAAATGTCCGCAAAATGGCTACCGCGGCGACGATTTTTATCGCCGCCAACAGCGGCAAAGTGTTTATGGTCGGCTGGAGTCGCGGCGCGGCGGCGTGTATTCAAACGGCGCACGATTTAAAGCGTTCGGGCGGCAAAAAAATTGACGCGATGTTTCTGTTCGATCCGGTTGATATGGACAGTTCGACCGATGATAACCTGGATTTCATTCCCGACAGCGTAATCAGTGTCTATCACGCGACGGCGACCCAAAAAAACCGTTGGGTAAATATTTTCCCGACCTGCGGCAAAACCCAGGCTTCCGGTGTCAACGCCGTGCGCGGTTATTTTAATACGTCGCACAGCGGCATCGCGGGCGGACCCGACGGCGATGCCGGTTCGTGGCGTTGGATGCATACTTATATGTTAAAGGAAAATGCGTTACGTTAAGCACACTTAAGCAAAAGTAATGAGATGTTTTGCGCCCCGTTCAGAGTCCACGCTGGAGCGTGTTTTCCTTCGAGCGAAGCGCGGCGGAAACTGCCAACGGCGTTCCGCAGTTTGGACTCTGAACTTTTCAAAATGCCGCGAAACTTTTTCTTACCTGCTTAGTTGACAGAGCAAATCATAAAAAAGGCGCATCTCATACGCGCCTTTTTTTATGATTCACCGATGTCTTCATTCCAGATTTCAGGATGCCCGGCAATATAATCGCCGAGCATCTTTTTACATTCCGGCGAATCGAGATTGATAATTTTCACGCCGTTTTCTTTCAGCCACTCGATACCGCCGTCGAAATTTGCCGCCTCGCCGACGACGACCGTGCCGATTTTAAATTGCCTAACTAACCCCGAACAATACCAGCACGGCGCGAGCGTCGTCACCATAATCGTTTCCCGATAATTTGCCTGTCTGCCCGCCTTCCGAAAAGCATCGGTTTCGCCGTGTATCGAAGGATCGTTTTCCTGCACGCGCCGGTTGCGTCCTTTGCCGAGCAGCGTTCCGTTTTTATCAAATAAAGCCGCGCCGATTGGGATTCCGCCTTCACCCAAACCATTTTTGGCTTCTTGGATGGCGACCTCCAACATTCGCTGATAATCAATTGTTTCGTTCATAATATTTTTATTTCTCGTTCTGATCTTTGATAAAATTTTATGCTAATCTTTAAAAAATCGGGAGAAAAACTGTGTCACAAAATTTTCAGGCGGGCGATTTTTTAATTTTTCAGATCGAGAGCGGTTACGGACTTCTGCGCCTCCTGGCAATTGACGCAACCGAAGGCGAAATAATCTGGCATCTTTCCGCTTATCACGAGTTGTTTATGGATGTCGAGTCAATTGATGCCGCGCTCGGAGACTATCAGCGATTGACCATTTCGCATCCGCACCTCGCGCTGACCACACGCGCTTTTGAAGCGACGCAGGTGGCGCGAATGACTAATGTTCCCATTACCGGCGAAGACTTAAGCGGTCTCCGCGATTGGCGAAACGATTCCGCTCGCCGGGTTTCGGATTTATCCGTCAGATTACTGCTCGGATTTCGTTGATAGACTGCTTTCAAGAATCAAAAACAAGGAAATTTAACCGCCAATGAACGCGGATGAACGCCGATTTTTCGTTGATTTTTTGTCTTCATCCGCGTCTATCGGCGTTCATCGGCGGTTAGATTTGTATTTTGCAAGAGGTCTAATGCAGTTTCCGTCTGGTGGGCTTTTCCGCAATTCCAGTGACTGCCGATTTACTTTTGTTCCCGACGTTTCAATTCCTTGGCAATCAAATCGAGTTCACGGCTGACCTGCCCCAAAACCGCCGTGTTTTCCTGCGCTCGTCTGGTCAAATACGGCACGACATCTTCGACCGCGCCGTAAGGCACATATTTTGAGACGTTGTATTTATTTTTCGCCAGCACGTAAGATAAATTATCGCTCATTCCGTAAAGCTGCGAGAAAAAAACGTGCGGGTGATTAGGCTCGATTCCCTTTTCATTCAGCATCGCCGATAGCTTTCTGACGCTTTCTTCATTATGCGTTCCGGCAACAAAAGCGATGTCTGCGATATTTTCCAGACAGTAAGCAATCGCCGAGTCAAAATCGCGGTCGGTCGCCGCTTTGTCCGGCTGAATCGGTGACTGATAACCAATTTCTTCGGCACGCCGCCGCTCTTTTTCCATATACGCGCCGCGCACTAATTTGACGGCTAAAAGATACCCGTCCTTTTTCGCCTGCGCGTGCGATTTTTTCAGAAAATCTAAACGGTCGTGACGATAAAGCTGAATCGTATTATAAACTATCGGCTTTTCCAGATTGTATTTGTTCATCATTTCCGCCGCCAAAATATCAACCGCAGCCTGCATCCAGCTTTCTTCCGCGTCAATAAAGACCGGCTGTTCGAGCGAATAAGCGTATTCGCAAAGTTCCGTCACCCGCGACTTGGCATTATCCCATTCCGCCTGATCGTTTTTTAACAATTCTTTTCCCGCGCCGACTTTTTCCAAAACTTCCGGCGACGCGATGCCCGTTACTTTGAAAACCGCGAACGGCACGTTTTCATCCGCTTTGGCGCGGGTAATGGTGCGGTGAATTTCCGCTTTCGTGCTGCCGAAAACCGTCTCGCTCGCTTTACCTTCGACCGAATAATCGAGAATCGTGCCGATGTGCGATGCACCCAGTTTGATAATCGTCGGCTCGCATTCTTCAATCGTTTCGCCGCCACAGAATTGGGCAAAAATGGTTTTCTTGACCAAACCTTTCACCGGCAGATGCAGCCGAAAAGCGAGATCGGTCATTTTCGTGCCGATTTTAGTCAGGAGTGGAGAATTTATCAATTTGAAGAGTTGATATTTTCTCTTTAACTGCGCGGTTGATTTGTCGGAAAAGGCGATTGCCGTATCGTCAAAATTCAGATTAAATTCGCTCATTTTTTATTTCCCTGATAAACGCTTGTTCTTCCGTGGTAAATTTTACGCGGTCGTAGATTTCGGATAATTTGATGCCGCATTTGATTGACTCGATATTTAAAGTTTCTTCGGTTCCGAAATACAAAATCATTTTCCAATCGCCGTCCGCCTGCCGAATGTAATGCTCGACCAGCGGTTTGTCCTGCGAAACCAAAATGTAATCGGTCAGCGTCGGATTAAACAGACGGTAGCGCATCAGTTTATCGCGCCGGTCGAACATCTCAGTCGAATCGGATAAAACTTCGATAATCACACGCGGATTCAGCACGATGTCGCGGTAATCGTCCTGAAACTCCGGTTCGCCGCAAATCACCACCAAATCGGGATATGAAAACAATCCTTTTCTCGATTGGAGTAAGTTCGCCGCCAAGCCGCCGCTTTTGGTTTTCGTGTCTTTTGACAGCACCCGACAATCTATGCCTTTTAATTGATCGCGTAATTCGCCCGTCAGGTTAGCCGAAATATCGCCGTGCCGGATGGATTCGCCCGCCATCAAAAAAACTTCGCCGTCCAGATATTGATAGCGTTCGATACCGTCGCGGTCGAGTTGCAGATATTCACCGACCGTGTAGGTTCGCGCCGTTTTTACTTTTAATTTCGCCAGTCCCATAACGGTTAATTTAGCAGTAATTTTTTCAAAAATAAACGGCAATTGTTTCTTGCCGGAAATTACTTTATCATTTCACTTTTATCATTATGAGCAAAGCACTTCCAAAGCGTTCGGAAAATTATTCCGAATGGTATAACGAACTGGTCAAACGCGCCGACTTAGCCGAAAATTCCGCCGTTCGCGGCTGTATGGTGATTAAACCTTACGGTTTTTCTATCTGGGAAAAAATGCAGCGTGCGCTCGACGATATGTTCAAAGCGACCGGACATCAGAACGCTTATTTTCCCCTTTTCGTCCCGAAAAGTTTTCTCGAAAAAGAAGAAGAACACGCCGCAGGTTTCGCTAAAGAATGCGCCGTCGTGACGCATTATCGCCTGAAAAAAAATCCCGACGGCAAAGGCTTAATCGTTGACCCGAACGCCAAACTTGAAGAAGAATTGATTATCCGCCCGACCAGCGAAGCCGTCATTTGGAACACTTACAAAAACTGGATTCAATCGTGGCGCGATCTGCCGCTTTTAATCAATCAATGGGCGAACGTCGTGCGCTGGGAAATGCGGACGCGCTTGTTT
>JAJAZE010000251.1 GCA_026785925.1 Pyrinomonadaceae bacterium | reverse complement strand
CCGATTGACGGCTTCGATTCGGACAAAGTTAATTCGTCGGACACGGCTTACGCGCTCGGCGTGCCGGACGGCGCGTTGTCGCTGGCGAGTTTAGCGGCGAACATCCCGCTCGCGGCTTACGGCGGCGAAAATCGCGCTCAGGAAACACCGCTCGTGCCGCTCGCCGCCGCCGCTAAAGCAACCGTCGAAGCCGCCGTCGCCGGCTGGTATTTCTATCAAATGCCGACCAAAGAAAAAGCCTGGTGCGGTTACTGCATCGTCGGTGCGCTGACCAATTGGGGAATCGCCGCCCTGACTTTGATCGAAGCTAAACGGGCGTGGAAAACCTTAGGGAAGTGAGAAGTGAAAAATAAGTGATAAGTGATAAGTGATAAGTGAGAATTGGTATTTTATAATTCTCACCTCTTATCTCTCACTTCTCACTTATCACTTATCACCTCTTACCTCTCACTTCTCACTTATTTTACTTTCTATTTTTGAAAGAATCGAAAAGTTCCGTGTGCCGACTGGTCAAAGGCAGCAATCTGCCGTTGATAAAAAGATATTTGACGTTCGTTCGCGCTTCTAAAAGATCGCCGTCGGTGACGACGAGGTTGGCGATTTTGCCCGTTTCGATTGAGCCGAGTTGACTGCCCAAACCCAGGATTTGCGCCGGATAAAGCGTGACGGATTTTAACGCTTCGTCTTTTGATAAACCGTAAGCCGAAGCCAAGCCCGCGTGATACGGCAAATCGCGGACTTCCGCGCCGCCGTCGCCGGTCGAGATACAAAATTTCACGCCCGCCTGCACCATTTTCGCCGGTGCTTCAAACAGAAAATCGTAAGCATCGTCGTCGCGCACGGGCAAATTGTAAATGTTCGTGTAGATAACCGCGATGTCGTTTTTCTTTAAATCGTCCGCCGCTTTCCACGCTTCCTGACCGCCGAGAATTATCGCTTTAATCTTCAAATCGGCGGCAAATTTGGCAACGCCGCGAATGTCGCGCTCGCGTTCCGCCGTGAAAATCACCGGCTTTTCGCCGCGAATGTATGGCACGAGTGCTTCCAATTTCAAATCAACCGGTGACGACGGCAAATTTTTATCTTTCTCACCGGCTTCTTTAACCTTCGCGTAGTTTTCCGCGTCCCGGAAAAGTTTTTTCAAATCTTCGAGCCGCTGGTCGCGCCGTTTGAGAGCTTCGGTAAAGTCAACCGGCGTTTGCGCTCCGAACGGATTAAAACCGCCGCCGCCGAGTGCGATGCGCGGAAAATTGACCACCAAACCGAACAACGGCACGATTGCCATTTCCGCCTGCGTCGAGCCGTTGAGATTAATGACCGCCGCCTGACCGGAAATGATGCCGCCCTGCGGGAAAGAAAGCACGGTCGTGATGCCGTTGACGCGCGTCACGTTGACGTGCGACGAATGCGGATTGATTCCGATAATCGCCTTGGCATTTGAATTCATTTCGCCGGTTTCGGCAACGTCAATCGTCGCCGGTGCGCCGCCGCCGATTTCCGCCAGACCGAGATTAGTTCCCGCGTCAATCATTCCCGGATAAACGCTCAGACCTTTCGCGTCAATCCGTTCCGCGCCGCTCGGAATCGAAACATTCGCGCCGACCGCCGCGATTTTTCCATTGCTGATGACGACCGTTCCGTTTTCAATCACCGCGCCGGAAACAGTCACGATTCGCGCATTGGTGATTGCAAAAGTTCCCGCCTTTCCCGTTTGATTCTGCTGCGAACCGTCGCTCTGCGCGTTGGCAGTGAGCAGTAAGCAGTAAGCGGTGAGCAACAAAAACGCCGTCCGGTGGATGCTCGAAATTATCATTGGACGCAAGCGGTTCGTCATTCGTAATTCATCATTCGTCATTCGTAATTGCATTAGCGGTTTCCTCCGTCGGCATCATCCAAATCGGCGCGGCGTTGTTCGGTCGGAACTTTCGGCGGCGTTCCGCCGCTTCCGGGCGGGCGATTGACATCTAATTTTTCGAGCGTTTCACGTTCCTTTTGCAGTTCGGCGCGGCGCGTTAAATCTTTGCTGCGGTCGAAATAAATCTCGCCTTCGATCATCGTCAATTCCGGGTGCGCGTAGACGCTGAACGGATGCGCGTTCCAAATCACGATGTCCGCGTCTTTGCCGACTTCAATCGAGCCGGTGCGCCGGTCAATGCCAAGCTGTTTTGCCGGATTGAGCGTAATCATTTTTAACGCTTCTTCTTCGGGAACGCCGCCGTATTTCATCATTTTCGCCGCGTCCAGATTCAAACGCCGCATTCGCTCGTCCGAATCCGAATTGATCGAAACACTCACGCCCGCTTTCCAAAGAATGTAGCCGTTATACGGAATCGAATCGTATGCCTCTAATTTGTAACTCCAACTGTCGGCAAAAATCGAAGCTCCGGTTCCGCGTTTGGCGATTTCCGGCGCGATTTTGTAGGCTTCGAGCGCGTGCTGCAAAGTGGCGACTTTAAAACCGAATTCGTCGGCGATCAACAGCAAATTCAAATGCTCGTCCGACCGATAACCGTGCGCGTGAACCAGCCGCTTGCCTTCGAGAACTTCGACCAGCGGCTCTAATTCCAAATCGCGGCGCGGCTGGACGTTACTTTTCTTGGCGCGAAAATCGTCCCATTCTTTTTTGTAATCGCGGGCGCGAACGAACGCATCGCGGATCACTTCCATCACGCCCATTCGGGTGCGCGGATAACGCGGCACGGCGTTCGGAGTCGGATTAAAATTTGTGCGTTTCGGGTTTTCGCCGAGCGCGAATTTAATGCCCGGCGGCGCGTCGGCAATCGGAAATTCTTCGACCGCTTTGCCGTATTTGAACTTCACCGTTATATTCTGTCCGCCGATGGCGTTTGCCGAACCGTGCAGCAAATTCGCCGTCGTCACGCCGCCGGCGAGCGCGCGATAAATCGCAATATCTTTCGGATTCAGCACGTCGCGGGTGCGCGTCATCGAAGTCACCGAATAAGAAAATTCATTAACCGCATCGAGCATCGTGTGCGAGTGGCAGTCAACGATGCCGGGCGAAACGAATTTGCCGCTTCCGTCAATAATCTGCGCGTTCGCCGACGCTTTCAAACTTTTGCCGATTTTCGCTATTTTACCGTTTTGGATAAGTATATCCGTATTTTCAAAAGTGCCTTTGGCGGCGGTTAAAACGGTGGCGTTGCGAATTAGAATTTCGTTTTTCGACTGCGCGAACAGCAAGTTCGGCGAAATCAGACTGATCGAAACTAACATCAGAAAAACAATTGCTTTTCTCATAATTTTACTTTCATCTAAATTAGAAGGAACATCTCGGTTATTGTAATTTTTACTTTAATGCGAATCAGCAGTTGAAAATTCGCTAATCTCTTAAACTCTTGCTCTGCGTCCTCTGCGTCTCTCTCGTGAAACGCTTTCTCACGCAGAGACACAGAGGACGCAGAGGAAAAGACAAATCATCTCAACATTTATTTCAACTACTGATTCGCATTTTAGCCTTTACGGAATCTTCGTTCCGCTAAACGGAATCGCGCCCTGCGGACTCGTCATCGTGCCGCTGATTTGATTGCCCGTAACTTTTCCGCTGACAAATAAATCGAAAGTCGAGCCGCCGAATTCAACCGTCGTCGTAAAATTAAAACCTTCCGCCGTCACTTTGCCGTCTTTAATCGGTGTCGTCGCTAATTGTGTTTGCAGATTGCCGGTCAGAATTTCGCCCTGCTGCGTCAGGCTCAGTGTTCCGGGCAGCGGCTGTCCGGGAATTTCGACGGTGATCGAGTAGTTGCCGCCGACGCTTGCGGTCGCCGCCGGCTGCGTTCCGCCGGTGGTCGGAGTCGGTGTTTTGGGTTTTTCCTTTTGTTCAAACAGTTTGCCGTCCACGAAAACGTGCGTGATAGTTTTGTCTTTCGATAAAATGTCGCCGCGCGAAACGGTCAGATTGGCGATTTTTCCTTTTTCGATTGAACCGAGCCGGTCGCTGACACCGAAGATTTCCGCCGCCGATAAAGTCATCGCCCTGATTGCCGCGTCTTTCGTCAAACCGTTTTCGACCGCTTTGTTGGCGTTCGTCGCAAAATCGCCGATGCTCGTCATTCCGCCCGATTGAAAAGCGAATTTCACGCCCGCACCGGCTAATTTTCCGGCGGTTTTCGGCGTTTCGGCGCGCAGCCGCAGCACGTCCAGACTTTCCGCGTCGGCTTCGGGCGAAGCGGTCGTCGTGCGTTTCGGGAAATTCAGCGAAAGCAGCACGGGAACATTCTGCGCCTTCAAACGGTCGGCGACTTTTCCCGCTTCCTGCCCGCCGGAGATAATCGCGTTCAAGTTAAATTCTTTTGCTAAATCGAGGGCGCGAATGATTTCGATTTCCGTGTTGGCGTTAAAAACTATCGGCATCGTGCGACTTAAAACCGGCAGCAGCGCATCAAGCGATTTGTCGGCTTCCGGTCGTTTCATTCCGCGCGGATTTTTGTCGTAAGTCAGCCGATTTGCCTGCAATCGCTGCGCGTCGAGCAGCATCTGGCGGAGGGCGGAAAAAGTTCCGAGCAGCGCGGTCGGATACTGTCCGGTGCGAAGCGTCGTAAAACTGAAATGTTCGGCAAACGGAGCGCGAATAATCATCTCGGAAACCGAATCGCCCGCCAAATTTATCAACGCCGACTGCCCGTTAAAAACACCGTCGCGCGAAACGGTCAACACGGTCGTAAATCCGGCGTTGCGGTTGGTCTCAAACTGCGCTTCGCCTGACTTTAAGCGTTCGATTGCCGATTCTTCCGGCTGCAAACCGTCGGGATAATTCGAGTTCGACGGCGATTGAGTCGGCGTTGTCGGCAAACCTTGACCGGCAGGACGCGGCGCGACCGGCGCGGCGAGTCCGAGGCTTGTATTGGCATCGAAAAATCCCGGATAAACGATTAAGCCGCTGCCGTCAATCACCCGCGCATCAGCCGGAACTTTGACGTTTTCGCCAACGGCTTCGATCAAACCGTCACGAACAACGACGGTGGCGCGTGACAGATTCGGACCGGAAACCGTGACGACTTGCGCGTTGGTAATCGCAAAAGTCGCGGTGCGCGTTTGCGCGTTGACCGACATCACGATGGAAACAAAAGCCAGGACTGCGACGAAGCATCGCCTAAACAAACTTTTCATAATTTTCAGAGCGGAAGATGGCAAAAATGGAACTGCGAAATTTCTACGCAGCATAAAACAAAAGGTTTCAGAATGAAAATAACTTTTCCGAGACATTTACCATTTTCCGTTTAGCATTTACCATTAAATTATATGAGCGCGATTATTCTTTTCGACGGCGAGTGTAATTTCTGTAACGGTTCGGTGAATTTCATTATCGAGCGCGACGCAGGCAAGTATTTCAAATTCGCACCGAACCAATCGGAAATCGGCGAGCGTCTTTTGAAGGAACATCAAATAAATAAAGCTGAAACCGACTCGGTGATTTTGATCGAAGACGGCACAGTTTATCTGTATTCGACCGCCGCGCTGCGAATCGCCCGACGGCTCGACGGCGCGTGGTCTCGGTTTTACGCTTTTATCGTCGTGCCGTCATTTATCAGAGATTTTTTCTACAAACTTTTTGCGAAGTATCGTCTCAAAATGTTCGGCAAACAAGACGCTTGTATGATGCCAACCCCGGAAATCCGCGAACGATTTATAAATTAACGGTAAGTGCTAAGTTTTTGGATTTTCATTTATCACTTACCACTTACCATTTATCACTATTTAAAATTATGAAAGCACTTTGGAACGGCGAGATTATCGCCCAGAGCGACGAAACAATCGTCATTGACAACAACCATTATTTTCCGCAAGACGCGATTATCAAACGGTTTTTCGCGCCGAGCAATACGCACACGACTTGCGGCTGGAAAGGCGAAGCGAGTTATTACGATGTCGTCGTGGGCGGCACGACTAATTCCGACGCGGCTTGGTTTTATCCCGAACCGAAAGAAGCGGCGCAGGAAATCAAAAACTACGTCGCCTTTTGGAAAGGCGTGGAAGTCGTCGCTTGAGAATTATTTTCAACTGTTCAGAGTCGTTCAAAGTCCAAACGCGGAACGCACTTCGCTCCGCCCGCGAAGCGCGGCGGAAAAACGCTCAAGCGTGGACTCTGAACGATTGAGCGGGCTTCCGGTATTTTGAATGCTGCCGCCCCACGAATTATCCTCAATATATGAAACCGCTTATTAACGAAACCAAAAATATAATTCTCATCGTGCTGGGCATCTTCTCGGCGGCGATGGGCTTGAAGGGATTTTTGCTGTCGAGCCGGTTTATTGACGGCGGCGTAACGGGCGTTTCGATGCTTTTGTCCGACGTGCTGGAGTTGCCGCTGGCGATTCTGATTTTCGTGATTAACATTCCGTTCGTCGCCGTCGGCTACCGGCAAATCGGCAAAATATTCGCGCTCAAAAGCACTTTGGCGATTGCGGGTTTGTCCTTGTGTCTGGCGTTAGTCAGTTTTCCTGATGTCACGCCCGACAAACTTTTGACGGCGGTTTTCGGCGGATTATTTATCGGCGCGGGCATCGGTTTGGCGATTCGCGGCGGCGCGGTTTTGGACGGCACGGAAATCGCGGCTCTGCTCATCAGCCGCAACAGCCATCTGCTGAAAGTCGGCGATGTCATTCTGATTTTTAACATTTTTATTTTTCTCGCCGCGATGTATTTTCTCGGAGTCGAATCGGCTCTCTATTCGATTCTGACGTATATCACCGCCTCGAAGACCATTGACTTCATCATTCACGGCATCGAACAATACACGGCAATCACGATAATCTCGTCCGAACACGAAGCCATCAAACAAGCGATTACGCATCGCCTGCATCGCGGCGTAACCGTCTACAAAGGCAGCGGCGGTTTGGGAAGCACCGGCGAAAACACGGAAGAACGCGACATTCTCTACTGCGTCGTGACGCGCCTCGAAATCGGCAGCATCAAAAACGTCATCAAAGAACTCGACCCGACCGCCTTCGTAACGACGCATTCGCTGTCCGAAGTTGACGGCGGGCTAATCAAAAAACCGGGTCTGCATTGATTTTTATTTATTTTGTTGAAATATGTGCTGCTACTACTGATAACCTTAGAACACTAAAAATCACGTCACGTTTTGGAAGGACGTGAAAGTCGTCGTGTGAAAAGACTTCAACTCAAATCAAGTGAGGAATTATTATGAAGATAAGTCTAGTTATTGTTTTGCTCACTATTTGTTGCCTTGTTAATTCTTCTTACTCGCAAAAAATTGCTGAACCTATATTAGTTGGAAGTTGGTTCGGTGGCGAGGATTTTGGCGAATTCATTTACCACAAAATCGAAGAAATTAGATGGAATTACTTGAAAGAAAATCCACAAGGCAAAATAATAGCTAGGCTTTGCTCAAAGAGTAAAATGTCGGTTGCGTTGGTGAGTTCCAGTGGTTTCGCTTTTAAATTTTTGGATGTTACAAGAAATCAGGCAATTTCAGACCAAAATGTTTATCTGGCACGTTCTGCAAAATGTGGCGAAAAGAGCGAGCAATATTGGTTTGTTCCTGAAAATACTGTGTTTGAATACGACGAAATAATTTTGGCTGAAAATGTGGAAGTTAACCGCTTGATTGAGAGTTATCACGAAAACTCAAAATCTAAATCAGCTAGAAATGAGTTTGCAGAAAATACTAAAAAATTTATCAAGGAGTTACAAAGTAATCCGAAAGCAGAGGGTTTTATTATTCGCAATATCAAAACTAGAAACCGTTATTTTCAACAGGTATTAAAGCAAATTAAAAAAGAAAAAATTGACATCAAACGAATACAAATTGTGAGTAAGAAAATTTATCGAAGTTATTATCCTGAGTTTATGACTGTGACGATTAATAATTAATTTTCCATTTCTCAACAACGCTCGTTTCTCAAATATATTAAATAAACTTTTGTCTCGTCGAAAATATGCAATCCTTAACAACTTTAGAATACGGGAAAATGCTCGCGCTCGTGGCGCGGTATGCGAATACGCCGATGGGCAGGGATTTGCTCGAAGATTTGCAGCCTTTGAGCGATAGAAAACAGCTTGCGACGGATTTGCGAGCGATTGATGAAACGATTCGGCTGAATGAAGAAAAGCAGGTTTCGTGGCGGTTTGCGGAACTCGCCGACCCGTCGGACGCGGTGGCGATTCTGCGGATTAAGAACGCGACGCTCGAACCTTCGACGCTTTTGGAATTGACGCGGTTGTGTAATCAGGCGTTGTTTGTGCGGTCGGCGATTCAACCGGAAAAGGATTTCGCGCCGACGCTCTGGCAACTCGTCGAGCGGATTCCGCATTCGCTGTTTCCGGCAATCGAGCGCGTTAATCGAAAACTTTTGCCGTCGGGCGAAATTGACGACGCGGCTTCGCCCGAATTGACGCGGTTGCGGCGCGAGATAAATTTACAGCGCGGACGACTGCAAAAGGCATTGGAAAACACGATGCGAAACGCGGGCGACGCGATTCAGGACGCGATTGTTACCCAAAGAAACGAGCGATATGTGATTCCCGTCAAAGCCGATTTTCGCGGCAAGATTCAAGGCGTGGCGCACGGTTTTTCATCGTCGGGCGCGACGGTTTTCGTCGAACCGCTCGCGGCGATTGAGGCGAACAACGAACTGCAAAACCTCAAAGGCAAGGAAGAACGCGAAATCGCCCGCATACTTTTCGCTTTAACCGAAGATTTGCGCGAACAGCTTCCGGCAATCGAAGCTGCTGTCGAAGCCGTTGTCGAACTGGATTTTATCAAGGCAAAAGTCGAATTCGCCCGCAAGTTCAAGGCGATTGTGCCGACGATTTCCGATGATGAAACGCTTGATTTAATTGATGCGCGGCATCCGCTTTTGGAAGAAAATCTTCGTCAGTTATCAGTTATCAGTTATCAGTTATCAGATTCGCGGTCGGAAGAAACCAGAAATCAGAAACCGGAAACCGGAAACCGGGAAATCGTCCCCGTTTCATTCAAACTAACCAAACAAAATCCGGTGATGATAATTTCCGGCGCGAACGCGGGCGGCAAAACCGTCGTGATGAAAACCGCCGGATTGCTAAGTTTAATGGCGATTTCCGGTTTGCCGGTTCCGGCGCGTGAAGCGACGATTCCCTTTTATAAATCGGTGCTGGCGGACATCGGCGATCATCAATCTTTATCGGCAAATCTTTCGACTTTTTCATCGCACATCTCTAACATCGCCGGAATGATGGAAAACTGCAACGCGCCGTCGCTGGTTTTATTGGATGAAGTCGGCACGGGAACCGACCCGGACGAAGGTTCGGCGTTGGGCGTGGCGATTGTGGATTATTTTCGGCGAAAATGCGGAGCGCAGGTCGTCGCTTCGACGCATTATCGCGGGCTGAAAATCTACGCGGCGAACGACGAAAACGTCATCAACGCTTCGGTCGAATTCAACGAAAAAACTTTACAGCCGACGTATCGCCTGCTGGTCGGTTTGGCGGGCGCGTCTTCGGGAATCGAAATCGCCCGCCGCTTCGGAATCCGTGATGAAGTGATTAATGTGGCGCGGGAAAATCTGGATATTTCCGCGCAGAAATCCGAAACCTATCTGCGGCAACTGCAAACCGAAACGACGAACGCAGTTGATTTGCGCCGCGCTTTGGAAGAAGAACGCGAAGCCGTCGCCTACAAATACGCGACGCTCGAAATCGAAGCGAAAAAGCGCGAAAAGGAACGCCGCAAAGAATTTGAAACGCAATTGGCGGAAACCGTCGAAGGCTTTGAAAAACAATCGAAAGCCTTTATCAATTCCATCGAAGACAAGGCGTTGAAAGCCAAACTCGACAAGGAAAGATTAGCCAGAAAAGCCGAACTCAACCGCGCCGTTCTTAATCAAGTCCAAAGTAACCCAATTGCGGAGCGCGGAATGCGAAGTGCGGAAATGAAAACCGAAGATCAAAGCTCCGCAATCCGCATTTTGCATTCCGCGATCATAAAGGTCGGCGCAAAAGTCCGCACGAGTTTCGGCAGCGTCGGCACGGTCGAGAAAATTGACAAAGACACGGCGGAAGTCGCCATCGGCGCGATGCGTCTGCGCGAGAAATTATCGAACCTGCAAACCGTCTCCGTTCAAACCGAAACGCCAAACGAATCAAACAAACAAACACGCGGCGAAAAACTGCAAAGTCAGGCGAAAAACTCCAATCTGCGCCTCGACACCGAAGATTTGAGCGCGGAATTAAACTTGATCGGACAGACGACCAGCGACGCGGAATACGAAATTGACCGCTTTTTAGACGAAGCCTATTTAGCCGCGCTTCCCAGAATCCGCATCATTCACGGCTTCGGCACGGGCGCGTTAAAAAACTTCGTCCATCATTTTTTGAAAGGTCATCCGCACGTCGAACGCTACGCCTTCGCGCCGCCGGATCAAGGTGGCAACGGCGCGACGATTGCGGAGTTGAAACAGTAATTTTATTGACAAAAAGAAAAATGGCGCGGAAAATTTGAATATGAACGGAACCATCGAATTAACACTGCCGAAAACCGTTGATGTCAGCGATTTTGAGTTGAAAATGATTATCGCCGCCAAACTTTACGAACTCGGACGGCTGTCTTCGGGACAGGCGGCGGAAGTTGCGGGTTTGTCGAAACGCGCTTTTATCGAGCTTTTAGGCAAATATAATGTTTCGATTTTCGGTTATGATGAGAACGAATTGGCGGAAGATTTGAAAAATTTATAAGCCGCAAAACGATTATCGCCGCTATCTTGCTCTTTTGCATTTTCATTGTTTTTTTTTCAAATTCTCATAAAGTAGGAAAACTCTATGCTTAACCGTATCGAAGAAATTAAAAACTATCGAAAGTTGGTTTTAGCCGCCAATAAAGAATCAATCAAAAAAGAAGCGTTCAAAGATTTACTCAATCGCTTGTTTGCTCACAATGCTGAAACGAAAAACATCGTTGACGTAATCACGAGCGGCGCGGAAAAGCCGATTTTGAACATTCCGCGAAAAGACAAACTTCATCGCGGCAGTGCCGATACGCTTTATAACAAAGTTATCATTGAGTTTGAAAATAATCTTAAAGTTTCGCTCAAACACGCTAAAGAACAACTCGCGGGTTATCTTTTGGGGCAATACAAATCGGGCGAAGGTTACGATTATGTTTTGATTGCTTCGGACTTAATCGTTTGGAAAGTCTTTTCGATTGATATTTCCTCCTTAGAACAATTAGGCGAATTGCGCGAAGACGAAGTTAT
>JAJAZE010000250.1 GCA_026785925.1 Pyrinomonadaceae bacterium | reverse complement strand
GATTTTCAAGGTTTCGCCGAAAAATTTGAGTTTAAAGCAAGTGGATTTTAAGGCGAACAAGACGCAAATTTTCAACTCCGACCTCGAACAATACCGGATGCTGCATTTCGCCACGCACGGTTTGCTCAACAGCCAGCATCCTGAACTGTCGGGCTTGGTGCTTTCTCTGATTGACGAAAACGGGCGCGACATTGACGGTTTTCTGCGCCTTCAGGACATTTACAATCTAAAACTTTCCGCCGATTTAGTTGTCTTGAGCGCGTGCAATACCGCGCTCGGAAAGGACATCAAAGGCGAAGGACTCGTCGGACTGACACGCGGTTTTATGTATGCGGGCGCGCCGCGCGTCGTGGCGAGTTTGTGGAAAGTTGACGACGCGGCGACCGCCGAATTGATGACCATTTTTTACAGAAAAATGCTGGCGGAAAATCTGCGTCCGGCGGCGGCTCTGCGGGCGGCGCAGACGGAAATGATGAAGCAGCCTCGTTGGAAGTCGCCTTATTACTGGTCGCCGTTCATCATTCAGGGCGAATGGAAATAAACGGCAACGGCGATTTACGACTGGTAAAATACGGGAAAATTAAAAGTAAATTCCGATAATTAGAATGAAACAGTGGACGCTTTCCCAATCTTCATTCGACAGTTTTCTGACGGTTCTCGATTTGAACAGAGAACGCGCCGGGCAGAAGTATGAAGTGTTGCGAACGCGGCTGGTAAAATTCTTTGAATGGCGCGCGTGCCAGTTCCCGGATGACCTCGCCGACGAAACTCTGGACCGCGTTATTAAAAAAGTTGATTCAGGCGAGCAGATTAATGACTACGTTAATTATGCGTATGGCGTGGCGCGGCTGCTTTATCTGGAAACTTTGAAAAAACAGGCAAAAGAACAAGCCGTCGTCATCAATATGCCTGTCAAAGAATCGACCGACGGCGACCAAGAAGACACGCAGTTAAATTGTCTGGAACGCTGTCTGCAAATGCTTTCGGAAAGCAGCCGGTTGATGATTCTTCACTATTACCGCGACGATAAACAAGCCAAAATTGATTACCGGAAAAAATTAGCCGAAAAATTTGAAATTTCAACCAACGCCCTGCGAATAAAAACTCTCCGCATCAGAACCAAACTCGAAGAATGTGTTTTTAAATGTTTGAAGGACGACGCGATTTAAATGAAATGAATCGCCGATTTTTGCCACTTGTAAGTGGAAAGCGCAAAGTAAAATGAAAACAGAACAGAATAATTTAGCCGAACGGTTTCTTCTCGGAAAATTGACCGAAGCGGAAACTATAAAAATCGAAGAGGAATACTTCGGCAAAAACGATCATTTTGAAAATATATTGATTGCCGAAAACGATTTGATAGACGCATACATCAAAGGCGGTCTTTCCGCGGAAGATAAAAGACTTTTTGAAAACCGTTTGCTGCTCAATTCGAGACAGCGGCAAAGAGTCCAATTCGCTGAAACGCTGGTTAAATACGCATCAGGTTTGCCTGCGGCGGAAGACTTAAACTCCGCGCCCGCCAAATCAAATTGGTTATCAATTTTTGCACAGTTCTTTTCCGCCAAGCCGATGCTTTCGTATTCTTTCGCGGTCGCAGTTTTTATATTTTTTGCCGGCACTATCTGGCTGGCAGTAAATAACAACTCGCCTCAGTTTCCCCACAACAACGAACTGGCAGGCGCGCCATCAACGGCTGAAACTGAAATTCAGAAACCGGCATCTGACGCGCAGTTTGAAAATCAAGAGCCAACAAACGAAACAATCACGGAAAGCGGAACGGTAAAAGACAAATTATCCGTTGCGGAACGTTCGCTGAAAGCCAATCCAAATCAATCTGTCCCGAAAAGCCGAACCGAAAAGCCTAAAAAATCCGCCGCGGCTATATTTTCGACAATCATTCTGCCGCTCGGCTTAACCCGTGACGGCGGTATGTCGAAAGCATTTGAAATCCCGGCGAAAGCCAATTTCGTGAATTTGCAGTTAAAATTTGAAGAAGGCGATTTCGCCTCTTATTTCGCCGTACTCGAAACCGCGGAAGGGCGGCAAATCTGGAGCGGTAAAATCACAAAACCGGCAAAAAACAAAAACGAAAAAGCTGTAACCGCAACCGTCCCCGCGCATTTTTTGCAAAAGGCAGATTACATAATCACGCTAAAAGGATTAACCAAAAACGGCGCATACGAATCAGT
>JAJAZE010000249.1 GCA_026785925.1 Pyrinomonadaceae bacterium | reverse complement strand
ATTATGGGACAAATCACCATTGATATTCCGCAAAGCGTGAATCGCAAATATCGAATTGTTTCGGAAAATTCAGCAAAAGAATTTTTATTGTATTTGGAAAGTTTGACAAAAGAGCAAGTTATAATCGAAATTTACGAAACTGGAACGACGCAGACAGACCGCGAAGAATGAGAGAAATAAAAATTTATGATTCAGTAGCTTTGTTGAAAGATTTGCCGGAAGAAAATCTCGAACAAGGGCAAGTCGGCGCGATTGTCGAAGTTCATAATGACGGCGAAGCATTTGAAGTCGAGTTCGTTGATAAAAATGGGCAAACTTACGGATTGTTGACGCTGCGCCCGGAACAAATAATGATTCTCCATTATGAACCCGTGAAAATTGCCGCATAGATAATGAAATCTTTTGCAATTAGAAACATCGAAATCAATCCGCCGCTCGTGCTGTCGCCGATGGCGGGCGTGACCGATTATTCGTTTCGGCGTTTGGCGAAATCGTGCGGCGGCATCGGGCTGACCGTTTCCGAATTTATTTCGGTCGAAGGTTTGACGCGCAATAATCCGAAGGCGAAACGGCAGATGCGTTTCTGGGAAATGGAACGCCCGTTTGCCGTCCAGATTTTCGGCGGACAAATCGAGCGGATGGTTTTGGCGGCGCAAATCGCCGAAGATGTCGGCGCGGATATTCTCGACATCAACTGCGGCTGTCCCGCGCCGAAGGTCGTTAAAAACGGCGGCGGTTCGGGGCTTTTAAAAGATTTGCCGCGATTGGAAACGATCCTCAAAGAAATTAAAAAAGCGATTACAATTCCGCTGACCTTAAAGTTTCGCGCCGGTTATACCGATGCTACTTTGAATTTTTTAGAAGTAGCGAAACTTGCCGAAGATTGCGGCGTAGAACACTTACAGCTTCACGGGCGCACCAAAGAACAAGGTTATAAAGGTTTGGCTGACTGGGATTTCGTGCGGCAGGTCAAAGAAGCCGTTTCGATTCCGGTTTCCGGCAGCGGCGATGTCGTCTCTGTCGAGGGCGCACTAAATAAATGGCGCGAAACCGGCTGCGACGGCATCTTAATCGGACGCGGCGCAATGCAGAACCCGTGGATTTTTCGCCAAATCGAAGACGTAATCGCCGGACGCGCACCGTTTCAGCCGACGCTCGAAGACAAACAGCGGGTTTTGCTCGAATACTTTGAAATGCTGCGGGAAGATATGCCCGAACTTCCCGCCATCGGCAGAATGAAACAGCTTGCCGGACAGTTTACCAAAGGCTTAATCGGCGGAGCGCAATTTCGGCAAACGCTTTATCATTCGCATTCGGTCGCGGAAATTTCAGACAACATCGGCGATTATTTTGAAACTTTAAGTGTCGGTCAAACTTACGGCGACGGTTCTATCGAAACCGACGCGCTTGTTCCGGACTCGTGCGCCGCTTTTTCGAGCGAGCAATCCGGTTGTTCCACCGAAGCAAATTCTCGTGACGCGGCAGTTGGCGCTTAAAAACTTTAGGAGATTTCTTTTATGAAGATTTTTAAATTAACAATACTTTTTTTTTCTCTAATTCTATGCACTTCGACTTTCGCCCAAAAAATGAAAGTTGAAGACGTTTTGGCAAAACATCTCGACTCAATCGGCACGAAAGAAAAACGTGCGGAAATCAAAAACCAGACGATGTTTTTTAATGTTCAGTTTATAATTAAAAATTCTGCTTCAGTCGGTAATGGGAAAGCCATTCTTTTTTCTGAGGGCAACAAAAACCTGTGGGGTGTAAATTTAAATTCAAATGATTATCCTACTGATAAATTTAGTTATGATGGTAAAAACGCAAAAATTGGTTACATCAGACCGGGATTTCGCTCGATTTTAGGCGGATTTATTGTATCTTACAATGAACTTCTCGAAGACGGACTGCTCGGCGGCACTCTGGCTTCTTCCTGGACTTTATTAAACGCCGATGTCAAAAAATCGAAAATATCTTTTGAGGGAACTAAAGAAATTGATGGAAATGAAACTTTTGTATTATCCTATTTACCGAAAGGCGGTTCGGATTTGAATATCAAAATGTATTTCGATAAGCAGAATTACCGTCACGTCCGAACTGATTACAATCGCATAATCGCCGCCAGACAAGGACAAACCGTTGATGGTTCAGCCGGTCAGGGCGAAGACCGCTATCGTTTGACCGAAGATTTTTCTAACTTTCAAAATATGGGTGGTTTAACACTTCCGGGAACATACAGACTATTTTATTCCCACACCAGCACGGCTGCCCTTAGATTGGCGCAAAATTCTAATCGAGAGATTGAATACAAGTTTAATCTGACTAATTTTTCCTATAATCAGCGCGTAGAACAAAATGCGTTTGACATTGATGCGAAATAGACGAATGGTTATGAAAACTCGAAGAACTTTTTGTCTGATATTTTTACTTTTATCAGCGTCTCTTTTTGTTCAAGCGCAGTCAACGCCTCAAGTTATTGTTCTGAAACCGGTGGTCAATCAGGTGAAATCTTCACCTGCATTCGCCGAATTGATTTTGCGGAGAACCGAACGCGAGTCGGAACTCGAAGAATTTTTGATTGATTACACGGAAGAGTTTCCGAAGGTTAAGGAACTTAAATTCGAGTTAATTTTGCTGCAAAATGCGCTGGACAAAATCTCTGCGGTCAACGCTTCCGAATCCGGCAAACTGACTTCGGCTCTGGGCAAATTGATGGTGCGGAAAGTCGAGATTGGCGTTGATTTGTGGAATTTGAAAAGGCAGTATAACGACGATCACCCGGAAGTGAAACGCGCCCGGCGCAAGGTCGAAGTTTTTGAAAAAGCCATCAGGGAAATTCTCCCGTGAATGATGAAGGCGCGAATGGTTTGAAACAAATTATTCGCGCTTTTTTTAATCCGTAACTTTTAATTTTATGAAACGAAATTTGCTTTCATTGGTTTTATTCGTCTTATTCATTACGGCGGCGAACGCGGCGGCGCAATCGCCGGACAAAATTTTAAAGCAGGCAAATAAGGCTCTGGGCGGCGAAAAGGCTTGGCGGGCGGTTCGTTCGTGGCAGAAAATCGGCAGAATAACCCAGCTTAAAGACGGTGCAAACGGCGCGATTATTTTGCAAGCCGCGCAGCCGAATTTCTACAACACGGCATTTGACTTGAACGGCTTTGAAACCGAATCAGGCTTTAACGGAAAATCGGGCTGGACGCGCGATTCGCGTGACGGTTTGCGAACTTTGACGGGCGCGGCGAGCCGCGATTTCGGGGCTGAAGCCAATTTCAGAAACGTCCGCTGGCTCAATTATAAAAAGGAAAAGTCGAAAATCATCACGGGCGGCAAATATAATCTCGACGGCAAATCGGCGAATATCGTTGTGCTGACAACCGCAAAAGGCGTTTCCGTCAAACTATATTTCGACGCGGTGAGCGGCTTGTTGCTTCGGGAAGAAATTCCGGCGGGAGATTTGACCAGCATTTCAGATTTCGGCGATTACCGCGTTGTTGGCGGCGTTCAGGAACCTTTTTCGATTAACCGGAAAATCGGCGCAGACGCTTACGAAATCAAATTCGACCAAATTACGCATAATCAGACAATCGCTAGAGAAAATTTCAACTTCCCCAAAATTTCCGGCGAGCCGCTGCCCGATATTCCGCAGCTTTTAAAGGATTTGCAGGCGAATGAAGACCGGATTGACGAGCTTTTGGAAAACTATTCGTTCACCCAAAAAAGCATCAGCCGCGAACTCGGCAAAGACGGCATTTTGCGCGAAACCGGCTCGGAAACGCTTCAGCTTTCGTTCTATAAAGGCAATCGAATTCGCCGTTTGATTGAAAAAGACGGCAAGGCTTTGTCGGAAAAGCAGCAGGCGGACGAAGATAAAAATGTCCAGAAGCGCGTCGCGGCAATCGAAAAAGAGTTAGTCAAACGCGCCGCCAAAACCGTTTCGCAATCGAACAGCGGAACGCCCGACGGCGAAGGTCAGCGGATTTCCATCGCCGAAGTTTTGCGCGCTTCACAACTGGTCAATCCGCGCCGCGAACGGTTTCGCGGGCGCGAAGTGGTGGTCTTTGACTTTGAGCCGAACCCGAATTTCGACTTCAAGAACGCGAAAAGTTTTTTGAAATTTTTCGGCAAAACGGCGGGCGTAATGTGGATTGACGAAAAAGATAAACAGGTCGCGCGGCTCGAAGCGGTTCTGTTCGACAACTTCAAAATCGGCGGCGGTTTTCTGGCTAATCTGAAAAAAGGCGCGTCGTTCGCGCTCGAACAAGAGCGCGTGGGCGACGAAATTTGGCTGCCGTCGGTTGCTGATGTCAATCTTTCAATCAAGGTTTTGCTGGTCAAAGGCATCAACATCAATCAAATTATTAAATCTTACGATTACCGTAGATTTGCGACCGAAGTTAAAGAATCGAAAATTGACGAGATAAAGAATCCGTAACTCAATCATTTATCATTTGTTATTTATCATTTATTATTGAGGTCTAATCTGATAAATTTTTTAATGGTAAATGATAGATGAGTTTACGCCGCGCCATTTTTCCCGGTTCATTTGACCCGTTGACCAACGGACATCTCGATATAATTAAACGCAGTCTGCCGCTTTTCGACGAAATTATCATCGCCGTTTTGAATAATCCCGAAAAAAAACCGATGTTCTCCGTCGAAGAAAGATGCGCGATGCTGCGTGAAATTTTGCCAGAAATCAAAAACGGCAAATGTGCATTGATCGTTGACAGCTTTTCCGGTTTGACCGCTGATTTTGCGCGTCAAAAAGATGCTCAGGCGATTGTGCGCGGCATTCGCGCCATCAGCGACTACGAATACGAACTGCGGATGGCGTTGATGAACCGGCGGCTCGAACCGAATATCGAAACGGTTTTTTTGATGGCGGCGGAAGAATACTCTTACGTTTCTTCAAATTTAATGAAACAGGTTTTTACTCTCGGCGGGCGCGTCGAAGGTTTGATTCCCGAATTGGTTGAAACGCGAATGCGCGAGAAATTGAACAAAACATTGTAAAAATTTGCGCCCGCCGCGCCTTTGGGCGAAGATACCTTTTATGACTCCGCAAAACAAAATTTCCGCTTCGTTTCCCGTCGCTGAAAACGTCGCCAAAATGCAGACTTCTTCGACCCTTAAAGCCGGACAAATTGCCGCCGAACTGCGCGAACAAGGCTTTGATATTATTGATTTGACTTTGGGCGAGCCGGATTTTCAAACGCCCGAATTTATCAAACAATACGCGATTGACGGTTTGCAGAAAAATTTGACGAAATATACGCCGACTGCCGGACTGAAAAGTTTTCAGGAATCAGTCGCGCATTTTTACGCCGAGCGATTCGGCGCAGACTTTTCACCGATGGAAGTGATCGCCACCTGCGGCGGCAAACAGGCACTTTTTAACGCCGTCTGCACGCTCGCGGGCGCGGGCGACGAAGTTTTAATCCCGAAACCGTATTGGGTGACGTTTCCCGAAATCGTCAATTTTATCGGCGCGACGAGTGTTTTTATCGAAACCGAAGCAACCGATTTTGTTTTAACCGCCGAACAAGTCAAAAATTCAATTACCGACAAAACCAAACTTTTAATCGTTAATTCGCCGAACAATCCGACCGGGCGCGTCATTCCCGCCGCCGAAATGCGCCGAATCGTCGAAGTTTGCGCCGAACGGGAAATATATGTTTTGACCGATGAATGTTATTTATATTTCGTCTATCCGCCCGGCGAAGTTTTCACGTCCGCCGCTTTGCCCACCGAATTGAGAAAATACGTCTGCGTCGCCGGTTCGTTTTCAAAAACTTACGCGATGACCGGCTGGCGCATCGGTTACACGATTGCGGGCGCGGACTGGTCAAAACAAATGGCGAAACTGCAAAGTCATTCGACTTCGCATCCGACATCTTTCGTGCAATACGCCTGTGCGCGGGCGTTGGAAAATCACGCCGATTCCGAAAAAGCGGTCGGCGCGATGCTCAGTGAATATGAGCGGCGGAAGGATTGGCTGATTCCGGCTTTGCAGCAAATGAAAAACTTCAAATGCGCGATGCCCGAAGGCGCGTTTTACGCTTTTGTTGACGTGCGGGATTGGTTCGGCGAAAAGTTCAAGACTTCCGCCGATGTCGCTGATTTGCTTTTAAAAGAAGCGCACACGGTCGTCACCGACGGCGCGGGTTTCGGCGCAAACGGGTTTTTGCGAATCTCTTACGCGACTTCGCTGGAAAATTTGCAGCAGGCGGTCGAGCGCATTAAAAAAGTTTTGGAATAAAAAACATCGAGGGGAAATTTTATGAAATACAGACAATTAGGCGACAGCGATTTGCAGGTTTCGGAAATCAGTTTGGGTTCGTGGCTGACTTATTCGGGCGGAGTCGAGCGCGAAGCCGCCGAACAATGTGTGCGCCGGGCGTTCGAGGTCGGCATAAACTTTATTGATACGGCGAACATTTACGGCAAAGGCGCGTCGGAAATTTTTCTCGGCGAAGTTTTGAAAGATGTTCCGCGTGAATCTTACGTTTTGGCGACGAAATTGTTTTTTCCGATGACCGAAACCGACAGCGGTTTGTCGCGTGTCCAGATTCACAAACAACTGAACGATTCTTTGCGAAGATTGCAGGTCGAATACGTTGACCTTTATCAATGTCACCGCTACGACGAAAACACGCCGCTCGCCGAAACGATGATTGCGCTGACCGAAATCGTGCAGGAAGGCAAGGCGCGTTACATCGGTTTCAGCGAATGGAACGCGGCGCAAATCAAAGCCGCGATTGAAATGACCGGAATCGAAAAATTTCTGTCGAGCCAGCCGCAATACTCGATGCTGTGGCGCGAACCGGAAGCCGAAATTTTCCCGCTGTGGATGAAAACGGCATCGGGCAAATCGTCTGGTCGCCGCTCGGTCAAGGCGTTTTGACCGGAAAATATCGCGCCAGGCAGCCGCTGCCGAAAGATTCACGCGCCGCCAATGATTTGATGAATGTATTTATTGATCGTCTGCTTACCGATGAAATTTTAATGGCAGTTGAGAAATTAAAACCGATTGCGGCTGGCGAAAATCTTTCAATGGCGCAACTCGCGCTCGCCTGGGTTTTGCGCGACGAGCGCGTTTCTTCGGCAATCATCGGCGCGACCAAACCCGAACAAGTCACCGACAACGCCGCCGCTTCGGGCGTAACGCTTTCAACGGAAACTTTGGCGGCAATTGACGAGATATTGAAACCTGTTATTTCCAGTGTAGATTAGGCGGAATATACTTTTGATGACGGTTATCGGCAAGTAAAAATGTTGATAATCTTTATTTCAAAAGTGACTATGATATAAATTCGTAATCGCTTTTTTTATGCACAAACAGTTCAATCTTCTTTCGATAATTATTCCCGTCTATAACGAAGAATCAACGGTCGGTGAAGTGATTGAACGTATCCTGAAGGTTGAACTGCCGATTGCCAAAGAAATTATCGTGATTGATGACGGTTCTAACGACTCAACACCCGCGCGGCTTCGGGATAATCTCACCAATATCACACATCTTCACCTAAATCCGGTCAATATCGGTAAAGGAGCGGCAATCAGAATCGGGCTGAGTTTTGCTAAGGGCGACATAATTCTTTTGCAGGATGCCGACCTCGAACTTAATCCGAATGAATATTTAAATCTGCTGCAGCCTATTTTTGAAGGCACATCGAGCGTCGTCTATGGTTCGAGATTCTTAAAAAATAATAATCGTGTAACCTTTAGCCGGAGAATTGCCAATCGCGCCTTAACTATGGTTACCAATCTGATTTATCATTCGGGTTTGACAGATATGGAAACCGCTTATAAGGTTTTCACGACGGAAGCGGCGAAAAAACTCGACCTTCGAGCAAATCGTTTTGAGATTGAGCCGGAAATCACCGCGCGGATTTGCCAAGCCGGATATAGAATCAGGGAAGTTCCAATTTCTTATTGCCCGCGCACCGCTTCCGAAGGTAAAAAAATAAATTGGCAGGACGGCATCAAGGCTTTGCTAACGCTTTTTCGCTGCCGTTTTGATAATCGTCAGGCGAAAACGATAAAATATGATGAGCCGACAAAACAACAATAACTTATCTTTCGTCAAACAGTCGGCGATATTCCTGATTGCTTTCGCCGCTCGTTTTATTTATCTTCTACCGCAGATTCCCGCCAAAACTTATACGGGGTCAGATACCCGACTTTATCTGGACATTGCACAAAATATTTTGCAGGGTAACGGTTTCGCCGCGGGTCAAACACCGACGGCTTTTGTTTCGCCGCTTTATCCATTGTATCTGTCGTTTTGTCTGGCAGTTTTCGGCGAAAACATTTTATGGGCAAGTGTTCTGCAATGTGTGTTTTCCTCGCTGACATCTGTTTTAATTGCGCTGACGGCGACTCGCTTATTCGATAAAAACGTTGGAATGATTGCCGGAATGATAGCGGCACTTTATTACGAGCTTATTCTTTGGAATTCAAGCCAGCTTTTAACCGAACCGCTTTACACATTTTTTCTTGCATCTGCGGTTTATGCAGTTGTCTGCGCCGTTACGACCGAAAATCGAAAAATTTTATGTTTCTCTCTGGCGGGCGTTGCGTTCGGTCTGGCAGGTTTGGTACGCCCGCTCGGTTTGCCGATAGCGGTTTCGGTAACAGTTTTTCTCTTGACGATATTTTTGCTGACGCGGCAAACGCATTGGAAATACGCGCTGCTGATTCTCCTCTGCTGCGTCTTGACGATGCTGCCGTGGGGCGTTCGTAATCATTATACGATGAATCGTTTCACGCTCCTTTCGCTCGAAGGCGGTCACGTATTCTGGCTCGGCAACAATCCCGAATACGACCGTTTCGAGCATCCTGATTTCACCAAATGGGGCGGTTATACATTAATGTTCAATAATTTTCCCGAAGAAGTTAAAGGTAAAACGGAAGTCGAAGCCGATCAGATTTTCAGTCAAACAGCTTGGCAACACATCTTCGCGCATCCGTTTGATTTCGTCGTGCGCGGATTTCATAAAACATGGAATATGTGGAGACCGGCTTTCAGCGGCAGTTCGTGGAAAAATCTATTGGTTAGCTGGACGATATATCCGATGCTGCTACTGCTGTCTCTGTCAGGTATTTGGCTATCATTAAGAAAGAGATTAGTAACAGCGCAGACGGTTGCCGCTGGTGTTTTGGTTTTGGTATTTCTGACCAACCTGTTGATTCATTTTACTATAACCGGCGAGATGCGCTTTCGCGTGCCGCTCTGGACGGTTCTCATTCCGTTTGCCGCGCTGACCGTTTCTGTAATCATTTCAAAATCGAAATCTTTTGTTTTAACAAGGCAAAACTAAGCGTAAATTACTGTTTGATAGGCATTATCTTGATTTTTACAAACTACTTTCCGCCCGTCATCAGCAAACCGATTTCCTCTTTGCTTGCCTGTTTCGGGTCAACTTCGCCGACGATTTTTCCTTTGTGAAAGACAATCAAGCGGTCAGCCAAAGCCGTCACTTCTTCGAGTTCCGCCGAAACCAATAAAACCGCCGTTCCCGCATCGCGCAGAGCAATCAGTTTGCGGTGAATAAATTCGATTGCGCCGATGTCCACGCCGCGCGTCGGTTGAGAGACGAGCAGCAGCTTCGGGTTTAATTCAAATTCCCTGCCGATGATTAGTTTTTGCTGGTTGCCGCCCGATAAAGATTTTGCGGATAATTGCGGATTCGGCGGGCGCACGTCGAAATTATGAATTATCTCTTTCGTCCGCGCTTCGATGACTGTTGAATTTAAAAATCCGCCAGCCGTTACCGGCGGACGATAATGAACGCCGAGAATGGCGTTTTCTTCCAAATCCGAATCGAGCAGCAATCCGCGTCGGTGACGGTCTTCGGGAATATGCGCGATGCCGAGTTCTTTGCGATTTCGCGCCGATAAATTGGTGATTTCCGCGCCTTCAAAGCTAATCGTTCCGCTTCGATTCGCTTTAGCGATCAAACCGGCGACGGCTTCGATCAATTCGGTTTGCCCGTTGCCTTCGATGCCCGCGATGCCGACGATTTCTCCGGCTCGCACGTCGAACGAAACTTTATCGAGCGCGTCGCCGTGCGCGTTTTTAACCGATAAACTCTCAACTGTTAAAATTGTTTGCTTCGGCTGTGCGGCGGTTTTTTCGATCCGTAATAAAACGTCGCGCCCGACAATCATTCGCGCCAAATCCTTCGCGCTCGTCTCCGCCGTTTTCACATTGCCGACGACTTTTCCGTCGCGCATCACGGTCACGTCGTCGGAAATTGCCAGAACTTCTTCGAGCTTGTGCGTGATGATGACGACGGTTTTTCCCGACGAGCGCATTCGGCGCAGAATGTTGAAAAATTCTTCGGTTTCCTGCGGCGTTAAAACAGCGGTCGGCTCATCTAAAATCAACAGTTCGGCGTTGCGATAGAGAGCTTTGAGAAGTTCGACGCGCTGTTGTGCGCCGACCGAAAGGTCTTCGATTAACGCCTTCGGATTGACACCCAAACGCAGTTCGTTCGACAGCGCGAGAATATCTTTGTTTGCTTTCTCTAAATCGAGATTTGCCGCAGAACCGGTTTCCGCGCCCAAAATGATATTTTCGGCAACCGTCATCGTATCAACCAGCATAAAATGCTGATGCACCATCCCGATTTTCAAAGCAATCGCGTCGTGCGGAGTTTTTATCGAAACCGGTTTGCCGTCAAACAGAATCTCGCCGCTGTCAGCCGTATAAAAGCCGTAAGCGACGCGCATAATCGTAGATTTGCCCGCGCCGTTTTCACCGACAATCGCGTGGATCGTCCCTTTCTCAATTTTGATGGAAACACTATCGTTGGCGACGATGTTTCCGAATGTTTTCGTTATGTTTTTTAGTTCAAGCATTTATCTATTTTGCCATCGCGTCCGTTACTTTGATTTCGCCGCCGACAATTCTGCTTCGCGCTGCTTCGACTCTTTGCAAAATTTCCGGCGAAATTAAACTTTTGTTGTTGTCGTCCATCGCGTAAGCAACGCCGTCTTTGTCTAATCCGAAAACGTGAAAGCCGCCTTTAAATTGTCCGCCGAGAACTTCTTTGACGACATCATAAACCGCGTTGTCCACGCGCTTGACCATTGAAGTTAAAACGAAACCGGGCTTGACCCCGTTCTGATTCGAGTCAACGCCGATGACGAAGTTGTTCGCT
>JAJAZE010000248.1 GCA_026785925.1 Pyrinomonadaceae bacterium | reverse complement strand
GGGTAGAATTTTGCGAAAGAAAGGCGACAAACAGGCGATTTTGTATGAAGTCGTCGCGCGCAATACGACCGAAGAATACACTTCGCAAAAACGCTCGGATGTGCGGCAATTTCAGGATGTGAAACAAAGGTTCAAGCGTGGTTTATTCGAGTAAGCGATTATTCTTCCGGTTCGATTTTGAATTCGATGTTTATTTAGAGAAGTCGTTTATTTCTTTCTTTCGACTCCTTCAAGAGATGAGCGAAATTTTCGTAGATCAAGTCGGTTCGCGCCGCGTAGATGCTGGCGATAACGCTTTTATCGGTCGGGCGAAAAGCCCGCAGCATAATCTGCCGATGCCGGATAAAACCTTTTGCGTCAACCACGACGATTGCCCGCGTAAATTGAATCGGCACCAACCAATGCGAGCCGTATATTCTGGTAATTTTCCGGTCGTTATCCTCCAGAATCGGCAGCGGTAAGCCGTGATTCTTTGAAAAGTGTAAATTTTCAGCCGATGTGCCGGACGAAATGCCGACTATTGAGGCTTTTGTTTCCAGATAATCCGCCCAATAGTTGCGAACCGCACACATTTGTTTGGTGCAGACGAGCGTTTCGTTTTTCGGATAAAAAAGTAACGCCGTTACGTCTCCCAGATGATCGGACAAACGCCATTTTTTACCTCGCTCGGTATCGAGAACAAAGTCGGGTGCTGCGGTGCCGATTTTCACCGTCGGATTTTGATCTGAATCCTGCCAAATAGCCATATCGAAATTTTCTACGCGGTAACGAATCCGATTTCTTCGATAGTCTTATCAACTTCCTCTTGAAATTCAACCGGCAAACTATTTTTTTCAAGCAGCGCACAAAGCCCGTCGAGAGCTTTCTGGTCTTTGATAACTTTGATAATGTGCAGAATTGCCCGCCGCACGCTGAGGTCACGGTGCGTTTCCAGCACATTCATAATTTTTTCAATTTCGCCGGCTTTAATCAGCAAAGCCATCAGCGCAAAGGCTTCATACGCTTGTTTCCGATCCTGGCTGACGAGTCGGTCAAACGACATATCAACAAATCCGCTTTCCATCGCCGCCCGCGCCGATTGCCGGATGCGCCCGTCTTCGTCCGTCTCGCTAATTAGCGTCCAGGCATCGGCACGGTCAAAAGTCAGTTTGGTCAAACCGCGCGCCGCCGCCGCCCGGACTTCGCGCGTCGGATCGGCGTTGGCAAGTAAAATCGCTTCAAAAACTGATTCGTGGTCGAATTCCGACAAAACCGAGACGGCTTTCGAGCGCAGATTTGAAGACAAATCGTAGAGCGCGATTTGCGAAAGAGTTTCGACCGAGTTGCGTTTTTTAAAAGCCGCTAAAATTCGCACGGCAAGCTCGCGCACTTCCTCATCTTCCTCAAATTCGTCGCAGCCTTGTTCAACTGCGCTCAACAAATCCTGGTCATCTGAAATCGGCAAATTAGCAAATGGATGGGCAGCTTCGAGACGCTCTATCGAAAAAATCGGTAAGGCATTTTCCGCGCTGTCGTTCGCGGCGGAGTTTTCTAATTTCACTTCGTTCGGAGCAGCGGTGTTGACTTTTGGCATACTAACCGGGCGCGGTGTCGAGCCTGTCTGGTTTTTCCGGCTGACTATTTTTCGGTTTTTTCGCAGCCATTCAAGTTCCTTATCGCCGTCAAATGAATTCATATCTGAATCGTTTCCAATTTTCTCCGCCAATTTCGATGCGGCAACTGAATCGCTTTGCGCCTGCCGGCTTTTGCGCCACCACCAAACCACACCCGCCAGAACCAGCACTAAAACAGACAGCAAAACATACCATAAAGTAGAATCTTCAGTTTGAGCGGTCGCCGGGGCGGGCGGAGCCGAGCGCACCTGCGCCCAAATTTCAGTCGTCGAAATAGATATAAGGCTGATAAGGCTGACAAAGTTGAAAAGTAATATCGCAGCTTGGCGTAACGTCTGATTTTTTTTGGATGTCATAATTAATTTGGCGTATTTGATAGTTTCATCAGGAATAAGTAGCGGAAAACGAAGATTTTCGTGCGTTTTTTTTTCGACTTGGATCGCCGTGAGTTTTGGCGCGAGAAACTCGTCATCAAAATTATGCCCTTTTTCAAAAAAAAAGTCACGCTGTTTTTATCATTATTTATTATTTTTAACAATTTTTAACAATTTAGTTTTTTTCCCTCAACTTTTTCAATTTTAACCCTTTACCAATTATCAGAATCGTAATAAAGTTTAGCTTATTCAAATTATTTCAAATCCCAAAAACACTTAAAATGTCGGCTGTCAAAACTATTTCCGAGACTAATGCAACAAACTTAACGCTTGTTCATCGCGGAAAAGTGCGCGATGTCTATCAGGTTGAAGACGAGCGATTGCTGCTGGCGGCAACCGATAGAATTTCCGCGTTCGACTGCGTGATACCGAATTCGATTCCGCGCAAAGGCGCAGTTTTAACCGCGCTTTCGGCGTTCTGGTTCGGGCGTTTGCAAAATTTGACGGAAAATCATTTTGTCACCGCTGATTTTGACGCAATGCCCGAAATCGTCCGGCAGACCGAAGATTTTCGCGGGCGTTCGACGCTGGTTAAGAAAACAAATGTTTTTCCGGTCGAATGCGTCGTGCGCGGTTATCTGGAAGGTTCGGGCTGGAAGGATTATCAGGCGACCGGCAAAATCTGCGGACACGATCTGCCCAAAAACTTGAAGCAGTGCGAAAAACTTCCCACGCCGATTTTCACGCCTGCGACCAAGGCGCAGAGCGGACACGACGAAAACATTACGGAAGCCGAATTTGCCGAAATCGTCGGCAGCGCAATCGCCGAAAAATTAAAGTTGCGGTCGCTGTTGATTTACTGGTCGGCAAGCGAATACGCCTCGACGCGCGGCATTATTATCGCCGACACGAAATTTGAATTCGGCACGGACGCAAACGGCGATATTTTACTGATTGACGAAATTCTCACGCCCGATTCGTCGCGTTTTTGGTCGGCGGCAGACTACGCGCCCGGCAGAGCGCAAGCGTCTTTTGATAAACAATTCGTCCGTGAATATTTAGAAACTTTAGACTGGAATAAACAGCCGCCCGCGCCGGTTCTACCGAAAGAAATTGTCGAGGCAACCACCGCCCGCTATTTGGACGCTTACCGAACTTTGACGGGAAAAGAATTGGAGTAATTACGAGTTACGAATTACGAATTACGAGTTTCTGTGAAGAATCATCGGCAATTTGTAATTCGTAATTCGTAATTCGTAATTGATTTTATGCAGATGCGAACTCGAATGGAATCCTTAATTGATGAAATGCTCGACGGACATATTTTGCTCGGCGAAGCGATGGCTGAATTTGAAAAACTCTATATTCAAAAAGCCTTAAAACGTCACGACGCACATTTATCGAAGACCGCCGACGCGCTCGGCATCCACCGCAACACGCTTTCCAAACGAGTTACGACTTATCAAACGCCGCCGCCCGCGCCGAAAAAACTGCTGGCGCGACGCGCTAAAAGATAGCTTGATTTTCAAACGTCCGAATCAAATAAATCGCGGTTTATTCTTCGTTTCGACAACTTCGATTCGGTCGCCGACATTCAAAATTTCGCCGACGTTTTCCGCGATCAGATTTTGCCCGAAGAGAATCTTTTTCTTGACGCTGCGTTTCGGAACGCGATAACTCGCCAAGGTTTTGAGCGGTTCGATTCCCTGCCTTACGCCGCTGATCTGGTCAATCGTCGTCATTACGCAGCGACCGCACGGCTTGACGACGTGGAAAACCGCGCTGCCAATTTTGATTTGTTTCCAGCCGTCTTCGGCGAAAGCGTCCGCGCCGGAGACGACCAGATTCGGGCGAAAACGATTCATCGGAACTGATTTTTCAAGCCGCGAGTTTAAATCCGTCAAAGATTCTTCGCCGATTAAAAGAACCGGATAACCGTCAGCGAAACTCACCGCGTCCGTTGGGTGAACCGCGTAAAAATAATTAACTTTGCGCGTTGCCTCTTCGGGCATTAAAACCAACTTACAGGATGTTTGCAGGACATCGGAAAACCAATCGTTAAACTCTTTTCCGTAGACTTTTGCCCGACAGCGACTGCTCCAAATTTTAACGCTCGTCGTTGCTTCCGAATCGGTGTCAAACGGAATTTCAAGACTTTTATTTCCTGCTGAAACACTCAAACCGCTTTTCAAGATTTCCACGCCGATGGTTGCCATCTGCGTGAATTCGCGCTGCGTTAAAAATTTATTATTTTCGTCAACTAACATCCGGCGACGGTCGAATTGTAAGCCGCGATTTTCGACGATTGCGCTTTTCAGTGAAATTCCGCCGAGCGATTTTATCGGGTAGATATTTATTTCAGATAAGATCATACGAAGTTGATAACGACATTATCAGATTTTCTAAAATATCTTTGGCAAACTTGACAGGTTAAACTATGTTTTCTATACTAGCACTCATCAACGAATAGTGCCAGAAAATACATTTTCCGGTTATTCGTTTGAATTTTATCCAAATAAATAATTAGAAAACATCTCGAATAAGGAGAATAAACAATTATGGCAACGACAATCAAACCATTGCACGACCGCGTAATCGTTCGTCGCATAGACGACGCATCGGACAAAACCGCCGGTGGACTTTACATTCCCGACACGGCAAAAGAAAAACCGCAGGAAGGCGAAGTGATCGCCGTCGGTGAAGGCAAATATAAAGAAGACGGCACGCGCCAGACTTTGGACGTGAAAACCGGCGACCGCGTTTTGTTCGGCAAATACAGCGGTTCGGAAATCAAGATTGACAACGAAGAATTGTTGATGATGCGCGAAGACGAAATTCTCGGAATCATCGAACGCGCGGGCGCAAACGCTAATTAAGTTTTAGGTTAAAGGTTCAAGGTTCAAGGTTGAAAAATCTGAAACCTGAAACCTGAAACCTGAAACTCCAATATCGTAAAAAGGAGTTAATAAAAATATCATGGCTAAAATAGTTGTTCACGGAGAAGAATCACGCGCGGCGATTTTGCGCGGAGTTAATCAACTCGCCGATGCAGTGAAAGTTACGTTGGGACCGAAAGGACGCAACGTCGTTATTGACAAAAAATTCGGTTCGCCGACCATCACCAAAGATGGTGTGACGGTTGCTAAAGAAATCGAATTGAAAGATGTTTTGGAAAATATGGGCGCACAGATGGTGCGTGAAGTCGCTTCCAAAACTTCGGACGTTGCCGGTGACGGCACGACGACCGCGACGGTTTTGGCGCAGGCGATTTTTAAAGAAGGCGTTCGCACGGTCGCCGCCGGCGCGAATCCGATGGCTCTCAAACGCGGCATCGAAAAAGCGGTCGAGCAGGTCGTCGCGGAAATCAAACGGATGGCAAAGCCGGTTTCGGGCAATGACATCAAACAGGTCGGCACGGTTTCGGCGAACGGCGATACGAATATCGGTCAGCACATCGCCGACGCGATGGAAAAAGTCGGCAAAGACGGCGTGATTACGGTTGAAGAATCCAAAACGATGGACACTTCGCTCGAAGTCGTCGAAGGAATGCAGTTTGACAGAGGTTATCTGTCGCCGTATTTCGTCACCGACCCGGAAAGAATGGAAGCCGTTCTGGAAAATCCGTATATTCTCATCAACGAAAAGAAAGTTTCCTCAATGAAGGATTTGCTGCCGATTCTCGAACAGGTTGCCAAGCTCGGCAAACCGCTTTTGATTATCGCCGAAGATGTCGAAGGCGAAGCACTGGCGACTTTGGTGGTCAACAAACTGCGCGGAACTCTGAACGTCGCGGCTGTCAAAGCTCCCGGCTTCGGCGACCGCCGCAAAGCGATGTTGGAAGACATTGCGGTGATGACGGGCGGCAAAGTTATCAGCGAAGATATGGGCGTGAAGCTCGAATCAATCACGGTCGAAGACCTCGGACAAGCGGCGAAAATCACGATTGACAAAGACAATACGACGGTCGTTGACGGCAACGGTTCGGACGCTGAAATGCAGGGTCGAGTCAAACTCATCCGCAATCAGGTCGAAGAAACGTCATCGGATTACGACAAAGAAAAATTGCAGGAACGCCTGGCTAAATTAGTCGGCGGCGTGGCAATTATCAAAGTCGGCGCGGCGACTGAAACCGAAATGAAGGAAAAGAAAGCCCGCGTTGAAGATGCGATGAACGCCACTCGCGCGGCAGTCGAAGAAGGAATCGTGGCGGGCGGCGGAGTCGCTTTAGTGCGCGCTTCCAAAGTTCTCGACGATTTCAAAACCGACGCGGAAGACCCCGACGAGCAAATCGGCGTGACCATCGTCAAACGCGCACTCGAAGAACCGCTTCGACAAATCGCGCAGAACGCCGGTAAAGAAGGCGCGGTCATCGTCGGCAAAGTTCTCGAAAACGATAGTCCGAGCTACGGCTTCAACGCGGCGAGCGAAAAGTTTGAAGACCTCGTGGCGGCTGGTGTCATTGATCCGGCAAAAGTCACGCGCACCGCGCTTCAAAACGCCGCTTCGATTGCGGGCTTAATGCTCACCACCGAAGCGATGATCGCCGATGTCCCGGAAAAAGACGACCACGCCGGCGGTATGGGCGGAATGGGCGGCGGAATGGGCGGAATGGGAATGGGAATGTAATCTGAAATTTCAGATTGCGAACTCAAAGATAAAAAAGGCTTCGTTCAAAATTGAACGAAGCCTTTTTTATTTGCTTTTGATGTGCCGAAAGTTTTTAACTCCTGACTCGCATTTATCATTAAAAGTTTGACTATTAACAATCCAGAACCGATTTTATAAAAATTATCAAACTCGGATTTGGGCAAGAAATGTCTTTGTAATTAACCGATAAAAAATAAGTTCATTCTTCGCAGGTAATACGTGTTATCGTTAAACATAGAAAAAACTAAAGACATCCTTGTTCAATATCTTTAGGGAGTTCCGAATAAATAGAACACTGTAAGGATTATATTATGACAAGAATGAAACAGCCTTTTTTAAAGACTTCGGCTTTAGTCGGAATGTGTCTGCTGCTCGGCGTTATCAGTTCGCAAGCGGCAAATTTGACGGTTACTACGACGGCGGACGGCGGCTTCGGCAGTTTGCGTCAGGCAATCATTGACGCAACGACCAACGCGGCTGCCAACACCGTCAGTTTTAATGTTTCGACGAGCGATTCAGGATACGACGCGGCGACTAACCGCTTCACGATTAATTTGCTAAGCCCGCTTCCGAACCTTCCTCTCGCGCCGCTGACTATCAGCAACAACCAACCGCAAGGTCTGACCGTGAAGGGCAACAACAGCTTTCGCGTTTTCACGCTCGTCAACAGCGCGGTAGTCGTCATTAACAATCTGACCATCAGCAACGGTTTGGCGAACAACGGTTTGGGCGGCGGTATTTTTATGGGCAACAGCAGCACGCTGAACCTGAACGGATGCACCGTCAGCAACAATGCGGCGGCGGCGAGCGGCGGCGGTGTTTATATGAGCAACAGCGGCACTCTGTTTCTCACCAACTCGACCGTTCGCGGCAACACCGCCACTAACGGCGGCGGCATTTACATATTTGACAGCGGCACGCTGAACCTCAGCGCCAGCACCATCAATGCCAACACAGCCGGCGGCGGCGGCAACGGCGGCGGTATCTTTAACGGTGTCAGCGGCACGATAAATTCCGCGAACAGCACGATTGACGGCAACTCCGCCGGAAACAACGGCGGCGGCATTTACAATACCGCGACGATGACTCTCACCAATAACACCGTCAGCAGCAACACAGCCGGCAAAGGCGGCGGAGTTTACAACACTTTCACCGCCACTTTGAATAACAACATCGTCGCATTGAACACGGCAGCCGACGGCAATGATTTGCTCGGCAGAGGCAGCCTCGGCAACGCTTACACCGGCACATACAACCTCATCGGCAACGCCGACGGCAGCGAAGGGTTAGCTAATTCGACCAATCAAATCGGCTCGACCGCCAATCCGATTGACCCGCGAATTGGGATTTTGAGAGATAACGGCGGCGCGACCTTGACGCGAGCGGTGCTGACGCGCAGCCCGGCGATTGACAAAGGCAACAGCCCGGCGATTATCACCGACCAGCGCGGTCAGGTTCGCCCCTTTGACAATCCGCTCGTTCCGAACGCGCCCGGCGGCAACGGCGCGGACATCGGCGCGTTTGAACGAACATTCTCGCCGACGCCGTTCGACTTTGACGGCGACGGCAAAGCGGATGTTTCGGTCTTTCGACCAAGCAACGGCGCGTGGTATTTGCAGCAATCTTCGGCAGGTTTTACCGGCGTAACCTTCGGCTTCGGCACTGATAAGTTAGTTCCCGCCGATTACGACGGCGACGGCAAAACCGATGTCGCCGTTTATCGCAGCGGAACGTGGTATCTGCAAAGGAGTTCGCTCGGATTTACCGGCGTAACCTTCGGTGATGCCAATGATATTCCCGTTCCCGCCGACTATGACGGCGACGGCAAGGCTGACATTGCCGTGTTTCGTCCGTCAAACGGAACTTGGTATCTGTTGCGAAGCAATCTCGGTTTTACCGGCATTCAATTCGGCATATCAACCGACAAACCCGTTCCGGCGGATTATAATGGCGACGGAATCGCAGATGTCGCCGTCTTCCGACCTTCAAATGGCACTTGGTATACTTC
>JAJAZE010000247.1 GCA_026785925.1 Pyrinomonadaceae bacterium | reverse complement strand
GCCCGTCCAACTGCGCTGAACTCCGCTCGACGAGCGAATCAAAATCGAATCCGTTTGGGGACAATTCGCGCCGCCGCCCTGCAAATCAATCGTGCCGTCATTCACCACATTTCCGGTGAGCCTGATAGTCGCGCTCGACTCGCCGACTAATCTGCCGTTTGTTCCGACGTTTATTCGCCCCTGCAAAAATGAATTGTTATTCAAGAAGAGCGTCCCGTTGGTGATGGTCAGCCCGATAGCTGAGGAAGTAATTAAATTCGCCGCTACCGAAACCGTTCCCGCTGTTTTATCAACTGTAATAGGATTTTGAGTAGATGCACTGCTGTTGTTGTTGGTGTAAGTTTGGTTATTACCGCCGCCAAAAACGAACTGTCCGCCGCCGCCGCCGCCGTCGGTAAAAGTGCTGCTGACATTGACCGCGCCTCGCGCTTCAATCGTGCCGATGCCCATTCCGCCGCGCACTAAGTTTAAAGTTCCCGACACGCGCAGTTTGTCGTTCGCGTCAGTTCCGGCAACCACGCCGGAAGCGGAATTACCGTCTAAATCTAAAGTGAAATTATTAAAATCGAGCGTTGCCGCGCTGCTGATGATTTGGTATGTGAAAAATGTTCCCGTCGCGGCAATCGTGCCGTTGTTGTGATTGAAAGTGCCGCCCGCGCCGAGCGTTAAAAGCGACGCTCCGCCGAAAGTCATCGTGCCGGAAGCCGCGTTAAATATTCCGCCGTTGATTCTCAAATCAAAAAACGGACTGTTGCCAATCGTCCCGTTTTGGCAATTAAACTGTCCGCCCGTTTGCGTGAAAATTACAGTATTGAATGAAATCGCGCCGCCGCTGCCGCAAACGAATGTGCCGCCGGCTTGTGAGGAATTTGTCAGGCTGGAATTTGCCGCGCCGAATGCCAGAGTCGTCGCGTCGGCTTGCGTAATCGTTCCGGTATAACCGGCGTTGATGTTCAGACTTTTGACGCTGAAATTCGTGTCAACCGTCGCGTTTTTCGTGCTGGTGCCGTCGAAAATAATCGTGTCGGTCGAAGTCGGAACTAAATCGCAAGTCCAGTTCGCCGCCTCGCTCCAATTATTAGTCGCGCCGCCGCCGTCCCAGGTTTTTTGATTTGGAATACAAGCCGCCGTCACCGTAACGGCTGCGTCCGCCGTCTGGTTATTCGCGTCCGTAACGCGCACAATATCTACGCCAAACGTCGCGCCCGCCGTATAAACGCCGGTCGTCGGATTGATTGAGCCGCCCGAATTATTTGTCAAAATGCTGAATGTGCGCGGCGCAGTTCCGCCCGATGCGGTGAAATTGATCGTGCCGCCCGTTGCGACAGTCGCCGTTATCGGCGAGATTCGCAAAGGCGCGTCGCATTTGCCTGCGCTTCCGGCGTTGAAGATTGCCTGAATTTCCGTCTGCGATAATGCGCGGTTGTAGATTGCCGCCTCGTCAATAATGCCGTTAAAGCTGCCGCCGCGTGCGCCCATCCGCATTTCGGAATTTGTGCGCGGCGTAAAGCCGCCCAGATTTTGCGTGGCAACGACAACACCATTAACGTAAATTGTGCCGATTCCCGTCGCGTTGGTGTAAGTCAGGGCGACGTGCTGAAATTGATTTATCGTCAGCGTATTGTCCGGCGTAAAAATAAAATGACTGTTGGGTCCGGTATCTACGACGTTGGCGAATAATTGCCCGTTGTTAAATCTTCCCAGTTGAACGCCGCTGCCGTTTCCCCATTCAAATATCGGTCCGTAACCGCTGCCCGGATTCGGCGAAGTCGGATTGACCCACGCCTCCAACGTCAGCGAACCGCCCGCGCCGACATTCAAACTCGGTGAAGCCGGAACGAGCAGTTGTTCATTATCCGCGTCGAAACGAAAACCGTTCCCGATTATTCCGGGCGCGAAATCCGCGCCGTTTTGCATTGTTCCGTTGTTCGTGCCGAGCGAATCGCTACCGTTATTTTCAGCTTTATACCACGAAATGCCGTTCGGCGGCTGCGGTGTGCAGAACGGATTGATGATGTTGAAAGGATTGCTCGTCGCTCCCATCAAAGAGCCTGACGCGGCTGTCAAAGTGTAGCCGTCGCCCGCGTTGTTGATGCTCAAATTATTAAACGCGGCAATGCCGTTCACCGCGTTTTGCGTTAGTGTGCCGGAGAGCGTTCCGCTCGACGGATTGTTGCTAATGGCGATTGTGATTGCGTTCGTCGCCGTCGTTACCGTATTGCCGTTCGCGTCTCGAATCGCTACCTGCACGGCGGGCGTAATCGCGGCATTCGAGTTTGTATTGGTTGGCTGCGCGATAAAAGCGAGTCTGGTCGGTGCGCCGAAAACCGTGACGGTTACGATTGCGTCGGCGGTTGCGCCGGAAGCGTCCGTTAAGCGAATCGTGTCGGTCGTTCCGCCGATTGTTCCGGCACTATAAACGCCGGTTGTCGGATTGATTGAGCCGCCCGAATTGTTGGTGAAAAGCGTAAAAGTGTAAGGCGCAGTTCCGCCGGATGCGGTGAAATTTATCGTGCCACCCGCCGCGACGTTTGCTGTCGTCGGCGAAATTTGCAAAGACGCATTGCATTTGCCCGCGCTTCCGGCGTTGAAAATTGCGGCGATTTC
>JAJAZE010000246.1 GCA_026785925.1 Pyrinomonadaceae bacterium | reverse complement strand
TCATCATCAAAATTTATTCGGAGAAAAACCAATGATTTCAAAAACGTATCGGCAATTTTCAATCGCGCTGATTGTAATTTTTTCGCTGCTGACGATTTCGCTGCCGCTCGATGTCGCGGCGCAAACGACACAAACACAGAATTCGGCGGATTTAGCGGCGCGGCTGGCGATTATCGAGCAAAAAGTCGAAGCGCGACGCAAAGAACTCGGAATTCCGGGAATGAGTTTGGTGATCGTCAAAGACGACCGAATTATATTTATGAAAGGCTTTGGCGCGAAAGATTTTGCCAGACAAATTCCCGTCACCCCCGATACGCAGTTTGCTATCGGTTCGGCATCAAAAGCGTTCACCGCGCTTTCGGTTTTGATGAGTCAGGACGAAGGCAAATTGCTCCTCGAAGACAATCCGAAAAAGCATCTGCCGTATTTCAAAATCAACGACGCGGAGATTGATAAAAATATCACGATTCGGGATATTCTCTCACATTCGTCGGGTTTAAATCGAACGGATTTGGCTTGGGCTTCGGGAAAATTAAATCGTGAAGAAATCATCCGCGTCGCGGGCGAAGCCAAGCCGGTCGCTAAACTGCGCGAAAAGTTTCAGTATCAAAACGTGATGTTTCTGGCGGCGGGCGAAGTCGTTTCAAAAGTTCAGAAACAGCCTTGGGAAAAGTTTGTCGAAAGCCGAATTTTCAAACCGCTCGGAATGACGAATTCGGATTTGAGCGTGACGGCGATGCAGAAAGCGAAAGATTATTCGCTCGGTTACGATTACAATTTCGATACGAAGCAAACCGAGAAATTGCCGTTTCGCAACATTGACGAAATCGCGCCGGCGGGCGCGATAAATTCGAGCGCGAAAGATATGGCGCAATGGCTGCGCTTCATTTTGAATCGCGGCGAAGTCAATGGAAAACGGTTAATTAGCGAGCAAGGTTACGATGAATGGACAAAGCCGCAGATGAAGGTCGCGGGCAAGCTGAGTTACGGTTTGGGTTGGTTTATACAGGATTGGAACGGCTCGAAAGTCATTCAGCACGGCGGCAACATTGACGGTTTTAATTCGATGGTCGCGCTGATTCCCGAAAAAAAGCTCGGCTTTGTGATGCTGACGAATGTTTCGGGTTCGAGTCTCGGCAGCGAATTGATGCCGATTGTCTGGGAAAATATCCTGGGCAATCCGAACGCCGCCAATCAAATGGCTTCCGCCGACGGACAAAAGGAAATCGGCAGTTATCATTTTGCAGCGGCGGGTTTTGACATCGAAATCAAAATGCAGGACGGCAAACTCGTCGCGGTCGTTCCCGGACAGCCGACGTATATTTTAGAGAAAGTCGGCGAGCGAAAATATAAATTGAGCGGCGCACCCGACGGATTTTTCGTGACTTTCAAAGATGCGGAAGCGTTTCTCGAACAGCCGCAGGGCAATTATACTCTGCCGAGAGTCGCGGCGGACGGAAAACTTCCCGTGACGGTTTCGGACGCGGCGAAGGAACTCGTCGGCAAATATGCTTCGGAGAAAAACGCGGCAAACACGGTTGAAATTTCCCAATCGGATGACAAAGTTTCGCTCAACGTCGAAGGTCAGCAGCCGTATTTTCTCAACGAAAAATCGAAGGATTTGTATGCGATGAGTCCGCTGCCCGACGATTTTAAAGTTAAAGCCAAGCGCGACGCGAGCGGAAAAATCGTCGGCATTCTGCTTATCCAGCCGCAGGGCGAAGTAAATTTTAAACGGATTGACGACAACGCCGCCAAATCTGACGCGCCGAAGATGTCGGTTGACGAATTGATGGCAAAAGCCGTGAACGCTCTCGGCGGCGATGCGGCGTGGCGCAAATTGAATTCGCGCGTTGCCGAAATTGATTTGGATTTCGTCAATCAAGGTGTCAAAGGCAGCGGCACGATTTACAGCAAAGCACCGAATATGTCGGCGCAGGAAGCGACGATGATCGCGTCCGGCAAAATTATCGGAACGCTGTTCGAGTATTTTGACGGGACGAACGGCGGCGAAGAAGTCAGCTTCGCGCCCGCCGATGTTTATAGCGGAAAGCAGTTGGAAGATGCGCGAATCGGAGCGGATTTTTACGGCTTGCTCGATTGGAAAACGCTTTACAAAACGGCGGAATTCAAAGGCGCGGCGAAAGTCGGCGACGAAGACGCTTTCGTCGTCGTTTTCGCGCCGGAGAAGGCGAACAAGGACACGATTTATTTTTCGCAAAAAACATTTCTGCCGCTCAAACTCGAATCGTTCAGTTCGTCTTCGACCAGCAGCGTCAGCACACCGTATTCGGAAATCTACAGCGATTACCGCACGGTTGACGGCGTAATGATTCCTTTCAAAACGGTTAACTCGAACGCCGGTAACGGCGACTTGATTTTGACGATCAAAAAAGTCAATCACAACGCGGCGATTGACGACAATATATTTAAGTCTAAGGAAAAGAAAATCGCAGCGAAAAAATAGCGGCTTGGAGCGCGGAAGAGCCGTCCGCGCTCCGACAAACCGACTTGATTTCACCGGCTGACAAAGCTAATTTAGCTTTACCAATTTCAACTCGTCTTTTTTATTTATCGGAGGAAAAATCGAATGTTTGCAAAAGTCTTCGTCAAGACTGTTTTCGTTATTTGTCTGCTGGCTCTGCCCGCTTTAGCACAAACCAAATTACTGCGCTTTCCCGATGTTGACGGCGACCGCGTGGTTTTTACTTACGCCAGCGATTTGTGGATTTCGCCTGCGAACGGCGGAACTGCCGTGCGCTTAACGGCGCATCCGGGAATGGAAGTTTTCGCCAAATTTTCGCCCGATGGCAAACACATCGCGTTCACCGGACAATACGACGGCGATGAGCAAATTTACGTCGTGCCTTCAACCGGCGGCGAGCCGAAACAACTGACTTTTTATCCGGCGAAAGGTCCGCTGACACCGCGCTGGGGTTACGACAATCAGGTGTTGGGCTGGACGAACGACGGCAAATCAATCGTTTTTCGTTCACAGCGCGATTCTTATACTTTGCCGATTTCAAAACTTTACACCGTGCCGATGACGGGCGGTGCGGCGACGGCTTTGCCGATGCCCGAAGCCGGTTCGGGCGATTTCTCGCCGGACGGCGCGCGAATGGTTTATTCGCCGCGCACCCGCGATTTTCGTTCGGAAAAACGCTACGGCGGCGGACAGGCGAACACGCTTTATATTTACGATTTAGCGACCGCCGACGCGAAGAAAATCTCGGAAGGCGTGCGGGCTTCGCGTGACGCGATGTGGATCGGCGACAAGGTTTTTTACAATTCGGACAAAGACGGAAAATTTAATCTTTATGCCTACGATGTGCCGTCGGGCAAAACCGCGCAAGTCACGAATTTCAAAGATTGGGAAGTGCGCTGGGCATCAAGCGACGACCAGAATCGAATTGTTTATGAACGCAACGGCGAACTCGAAATTTTCGATACGAAATCAAACAAGCCGACGAAATTAAATATCAACGTCGCGGACGACGGAGTCTACAAACGTCCGCGCACAGTCAACGCTTTGCAGGTTTTGGAAAATATCGCCCTGTCGCCGAAAGGCGAGCGCGTTTTGTTCGGCGCACGCGGCGATATTTTTTCGGTTCCGGCGGAAAAAGGTGCGACGCGCAATCTCACGCATTCTTCGACCGCGCACGACAAATATCCGCGCTGGTCGCCCGACGGTTCGCGCGTCGCTTTCATCTCTGATCGCAGCGGCGAAGAAGAAGTTTGGACGGCGGCGCAGGACGGAATGAGCGAGCCGATTCAATTAACCAGCGGCGGCACGGCGATGCGTTATGCGCCCGAATGGAGCGGCGACGGCAAGCGCATCGCGTTTTCGGACAAAGACGGCAAAGTTTACATTTACACTTTAGCGGACAAAAAACTGTTGCTAATCGCCGATTCGCCGAACGGTCAGGTCAATGATTATGAATGGTCGCCGAAAGGCGCATTTTTGGCGTTCAGTATGAACGATAAACCGTCTTCCAACAGCGGCGGTTTTAATTCGGTCTATATTTACGATGTAAATTTCAATAAATTAAATCGCGTCACCGACCCAATGTTCAACGCTCAGAATCCGACTTTCGATCCGTCTGGCGATTATCTCTATTATTTGAGCGACCGAGAGTTCGCTCCGCAGATTTCGAGCATCGAGTTTAATTTCGCCGCCAACCGCGAAACGCTTTTTTACGCGATGGCTCTGCGGAAAGATGTCAAAAATCCGTTTCCGCCCGAATCCGACGAAGTGACGATTGCGCCGGAAGCGAAACCGACACCGACCGATAAATTAAATCCGCCGACCGAGCCGAATCCGACTCCGGTTGACGAAAAACAGCCGCAGCCGACCGCTTCGGTTTCGCCGACACCGCCGGCGACCGGCACGCCGAACGCGGACGCGGCGAAGAAAAACGCGGCGAACGTCAAACCCGAAATGATTGATTTCGACGGCATCACATCCAGAGTCACGCGCGTTCCTTTGCCCGCTGATAATTACGGCGGGTTGACGGCGAAAACCGGGCATCTGCTTTATTTCGTCGGTTCGGCGTTTTATTACGGACGCGCTTCCGACCGTCCGACATCCTTACGAATTTTTTCGATGAAAGACCGAAAAGAAACGGTCTTAATGGAAGCGGTCGGAACTTATTCGCTGTCGTCGGACGGCTCGAAAGTCATCGTCGGCAGCGGCGGCGGATTTACTTTGATGGATGCCGTGCCGCAGGGCGTGACTAGTAAAAAAACGGTTTCGACCGCCGGAATGACCACGGAAATCAACCCGCAGGAAGAATGGAATCAGATTTTTAACGAAGTCTGGCGGCGTTACCGCGATTGGTTTTACGTCTCGAATATGCACGGCTACGATTGGGTGAAAATCCGCGAACAGTATAAAACGTGGCTGCCCTACGTCGCCCACCGCTCGGATTTGAATTACGTTATTTCCGAGATGATTTCCGAACTCGCCACGCAGCATTCCTACATCGAAGGCGGCGATTTCAACACGCCTTCCCGCGCTCGCGTCGCGCTTCCGGGCGCACGGTTTGAAGTTGACAAGTCGGCGAATCGTTATCGTATTTCAAAGATTTACGACGGTCAAAACGAAGAAGAAATTTATCGCTCGCCGCTCCGCGAAGTCGGTGTCAACGCCGGTGTCGGCGATTATATTCTGCAAATCAACGGCGAAAACGTCACGGCGGACAAAGACATTTACCAGTATTTACGCAATAAAGCCGACGCGCCGGTAATTTTAACCGTTAATTCAACCGCTAATCTTTCGGGTGCGCGGCAAATTTCGTATCGCCCGCTGACCGATGAAGGCAATTTGATTTACCTCAATTGGGTCGCGGCGAACCGCAATCGCGTTTCGCAGATGACGAACGGGCGCGTCGGCTACATTCACATACCCGATATGGGCGCGAACGGAATTCGAGAGTTTATCAAATGGTATTATCCGCAGCTTGATAAAGAAGGTTTGGTCGTTGACGTGCGCGCCAACGGCGGCGGGAATGTTTCGCGGATGCTGATCGAACGCCTGCGCCGAAAGGTTTTGGGCATCAACTACGCCCGCACGACGGACGCGGCGACGACCTACCCGGACGCAGTTTTTAACGGCGCGATGGTCGCCATTTTAAATGAAAACTCATCATCGGACGGCGATATTTTCCCGTACATGTTCCGCGAAGCCGGTTTGGGGACGCTTGTCGGAAAACGCTCGTGGGGCGGTGTCGTCGGCATCTCGAATCGCGGCGGGTTGATTGACGGCGGTGGTGTCAGCGTGCCGGAATTCGGTCTGGTCAACACCAAAGGCGAATGGGTGATCGAAGGCTACGGCGTTGACCCGGACATCGAAGTCGAAAACGACCCGAAATCGGTGATCGCCGGGCGTGACCCGCAGCTCGAACGTGCCGTTCAGGAAGTGCTGAAAAAAATGTCGGCGAACCCGATGAAACTTCCGGGTCGTCCAGCCGCGCCGGTGAAAACGAATTAACTTAAAGACTAATAAAAAGGGCGAATTAAATTTGCCCTTTTTTCGATTGGAGAAAAAGAAATGAAAAAATATATTGTGCCGGTGTTGCTGGCTTTGATGTTTTCGGGTCTGATTGATTCACAAAATTTTTGTCAGGCGCAAACTCAATCGAAAAACATCGTTTCGACGCGCGAGATGGACAGAATCAATTGGATGGAATTTAAG
>JAJAZE010000245.1 GCA_026785925.1 Pyrinomonadaceae bacterium | reverse complement strand
GTCTGCACGGCTCAAGTTGAACTATCGGAAAAAATTCCCGCCTCAGTTTTCGAGCAGATTTTAGCTCATGCCCGAAACACAACGGACGCCAGCAATTTTACCGAAAATTTATACGCGGTTTGTTGGAACGCCCGAAACCGCACTTATTTCTGGAAAGAAATCAGCAAAAAGCGTTCATTTGCCAGCACCATTGCGCTGGACGACGATCCGGCTTATCAACAGGCAGTTTTGGAAATCCACACGCACCCGCCGGGCTGTCTGAATTTTAGCGCCTCGGATGACTGCGACGAGAGCGGAAAGTTTCGCCTGTTCGGGATTTTGGTTGACATTCACACGCCAAAACCCGCGATACGCCTGCGCGTCGGCATTTACGATTCGTTTTGGGAAATTCCGGTTGAGACAGTCGCCGACACCCCGCTTGAAAACATCAACGATTTGGTTGAGCAGGAAAGAGAAAGCCCAGCGCAAATCTTTCAGGACTTGGGCGAAGAGCGGCAAACCTACCTTTTCGATCAAGAATTTCTCCACGCCGCCAATACTGAGAATTTGCCATACGTTGAAAATTTATGAGTCTGGATTTTAGTCATCTGCACGCCAAATTGGTGCTGCCCGTTGATTACAAAGAAGTGCAATTTTGGCTCGTCGGCGCGGGCGGCACGGGCAGTTTTATGGCGATGAACCTCGCCCGTCTCGCCTTTGAACTAAACGGGCGCGGCAAAGCGGCGAGCATCTGTATAGTTGACCCGGACAGAGTTGAAACTGGCAACATCCCGCGCAGCAATTTTTGTTTCGCCGAAATCGGGCAGAATAAAGCCGAAACTCTCGCCGGGCGCGTCAGCCGGGCGTGGGGAATCGAAGTCGGTTTCGTCAAAGAAGGATTCACGCCCGCGCTTTTGCAGAGCGTGCGCGACGATTGGAGCGTGCAATCTTCATCGTCGCAAAAACTTACCTTTCTCGTCGGCTGTGTTGACAATCATCTGGCGCGGTTTCAGATGCACGAAGCCGTCAAATTTTACAACGAGCAAAGATACGCGAGCGATGGCGCGCGCCTCTGGTGGATTGATGGCGGCAACGGGCGCGACACCGGTCAGGTTTTAATCGGCAACAGGTTAGACGATAAAACAATCTGCGAATCAGCGCGAAAATCACCGATTCTCTCCTTGCTGCCTGCGCCGAGTTTGCAACACCCGGAACTTCTCAGGCGTGAAAGCACGAAATCTATCGAGAGGCAAAATCAAACGACCGAAGAACGGATAACCTGCAGCGAACGAATCCGTTTGGGCGAGCAGAGTTTGAACGTCAACCAGCGCGTCGCCGTGGAAATGTCGCAAGTTTTGTCGGAGTTACTGTTGACGCAAACCTTGAAACGCTTTGCAACTTACTTCGATCTGGAATCAGGCGCGAGTCGCTCGGTATTCAACACGCCGGAAGCGATTGCGAAAACTGTAAATTACCAGCCGGAACCGAAAACTAAAAGTAAAAGAAAATAAAAGCGGCGAGCAGAGGCTTTGAAACAATCTGGAAAAAATTATGAATCAATCAACGAACGCCGCGAATTTTGACGGCAATAATTTAGCAAATGATATTTGGGCGATGCTCGGCACGCCGGAAAAAACAGCGGCTAATACGGTCGCCGCGCCGCCGCAAACAATTGTTAATTCGGAGGAAATTTTAGTGAACGACACGCCCGACCTTGCGACCGAGATTTTAAGCCGTCTCGAACAAAAGAAAGAAACGGCAGCCGCGCATCTCGGAATTTCGTTTGCGGAAGTCGAAACAATGCCGTTTGATTTGACCGCGCTTGAAAACGCGGGAATTTTCCTGAACATTGACGCGACCGGCTTCTCCGTGTTGAGCCGTCAGCTCGACTGGCAATCTCTGGGAATCGAACTTCCGAAAGAACAAGCCGTTCACCTCAGCCCGCCGCGCACCGGGCTTTTGCCTGACGATTATCGCAAACCGCTTCAGCGCGCAGCGTCCAAAGCGCATAACGCTCTCGACCGTTACAGCTTTCGCTTTGCGCTGTGCGAAACCGTGCTTGGTTCGAGCGAATATCGCTGGATTCCTTACACCGCTTTTGAATCGTTTGAGAAGGAATTCGCCGCCGCGCTCGAAAATCTCGCTCGCGCAAAAGCGGCAGTCATCGAAAATTACGACGAGATTCTCGAAACCTTACGGATGACTTTCCGGCAGCTTGCGACCGATTCCGCCGAGCGATTGACGGCGACGATGAAAGACGAGCCGTTCGACCGCGAAGATTTTATTGAGAGAACGGCGGCGCGGGCGATGGGAATGATTCCAACCGTCGCGGCGATTCGTGACGGAATGCGAATCGAGATGCGCCCGAAGGTTATTCTTCTGGGTTCGGAAATGCGCGCCGAGCAAGCGCAGGTCGCAAAAATCGAACTCGAAAAGCAGATAACCAATAAGGCGCAAACCGAAATTGCCATCGAAATCGGGGCGCAAAAAGAAATCGCCGAAATCAAAGTCAAATCCGCTTTTGAAGATGAAAAACGCGAAAGGGAATTAAAGGAGCGCATCCGGCAAATCAAAATCGAAGCAGTCAAAAGGGAAGTCGAGACGAGCATTTCTCCGATTAAGGAAGGTCTCGATCAGCTTAACGGAGTCGTTTACGAAGCCGCCAAAGAGATGGCAGAAAAACTCTCCGATTCAAAATTCGTCCCCGGCGGCACGGCAAAAAAAGCGCGCGAGATGTATCGCTGGTTCAAGCTGATGAATTTTACGGGCGATACTGAGGTTGAGACGGTTCTCGCCGAGCTTAATAAAATCGCCAGCCGCGACGCGAAAACGCGCACTTCAGCCGAGATGAAAGAAGCGGTTGACGCTGTGTTAATAGCGACATCGAAACGCGCCCGGAAGCTCTTAAAAACCGAACAACTCGACGCGCTCGAACTCTAAGATTATGCCCGATTCTTGGAAACTCAAACGGACGCGGGCAATGCGCGAAATGTCCCTGGCTGAAGCGCGTCGATCCGCGTGACATTCCGAACGGGTACAGCGAGGAAAAACACCGCGCGCTTCGTTCAACCATCGCGGACGCGGGCGATTTATCCGCGCTCGCCTCGAACGAGATTCGCGTGATGGCGTGTCACGAGACGCACAAAACGCACTGCATCGGCTGGCTCGCCAATCAGAACGGAGATGGAAACAATATCGCTCTCCGATTGGATATGCTCTCGTGCGCGAACGCCGACAAAATCCGACTGCTTGGAGAGCAGCACAAATCGTTTGAAGATACCCTGCCTTCCGCCTGACTCAAGTATTTCGCGCTTCAACAATTTACTTCCTGCTAACCTGCGCTCGGTTAAATCGAGCGCAGGTTTGATTTTTTATGCCGCAAATTATTAAAAAGTGTTTTCTTTACCATTATGATTCGTCAATCAATTCGGACAAAGTTTTCAATCTGTTTTTGATTGACAACCAAGACGGCACATACAGCGCAATCAGCGAACACGGACGCAGCGAAACGAAATTGAACGTCAAACCGGTAGTCGAGCGTTGCTCTTTGTCGTTCGCGCAAAACCGCTATTCCGAGAAACGCTCTGAAAAAATCAATCACCGGCGAACGCCGTATATTGAAACTTTTAATTGCTCATACAGTCCGACGGTCAAGAAATACGGAATCGTAACCGTATCGGAAAACGTCTCTTACAAGCCCGCCAAAGTGATTGATTTCAAACCGGCCGCGCCGCCGGAAACTGTTTCCCAACCGCCGAAAAAAGAAAGCGGCGAGCAGAATTCGGAGAGTGCAGAGGAAAAACGCTCGAAACGAATCGGCGTTTTAAATCTCAACCAACTCGACGCGCTCGAATTTTAAGCCCAAAAGCGAATTTCAAAAATTGTTAAAGATGGAAAATCAATCAAGCGAAACCAAATTGCTCCAGGAACTCGACACGTTCATCCGGGCGCGTTATACCTTGCTCGCGGTTAACACTTATGAGGAAGAACGTCTAAAAGAATGTCTTCTCGAACTGATGACGCTCGAAAAGCACCGCGACAAACCGCTTTATCATTGGAGTCGCACGAATGGGATCATCAAAATCGTTGACGAAAAATCGAATGGCGTTCCGCTCAAAGAACCCAAGGCATTTCCCGAAACCGAAGACCCGATGTCCGCGCTCGAATTCATCGCCAAACAGCAGACGGGAATTTTCCTGTTGTGCGACTTCGCGCCGTATATCGCGCCTTACGGACAGGAAGACCCGGTGCTGGTCAGGCTTTTGCGAGAAGTAGCGTGGAAACTGAAAATCACGACGGCGACCGTGTTGTTCGCCGGACCGAGTTTTCCCGACATCAAAACGCTCGAAAAGGAAGTTTCATCAATCGAGCTTGATTTGCCGCAGGAGACGGAAATCGTCAACACGCTCGACATACAACTCGAAAAATTCGAGAAAAAAGGCATTAACACGAATGTCAATGAAGTAACGCGCGGAAATCTCGTGCAGGCTCTGCTTGGGCTGACGAACGACGAAATCTCGAACGTCATAGCCAAAGCGACGATTCGCTGCAACGGCTTAACCGAAGACGCGCTGACGATCATTCTCGATGAAAAGAAAAAGGTCATTCGCGGCAGTTCTGCATTAACCTACGTTCACCCCGAACCGGCGAACTCTCTCGGCGGCTACCAACATTTACGCGAGATTTTGAAAAAAGCGGCGCACACCTTTTCGCCCGAAGCAAAAGCGCGCCACGTCGAGCCGTGCAAAGGAATCTTGCTTGTCGGACTTCCGGGCTGCGGTAAAGATTTGTGCAAACGAGTCGCTTCGAGCATCACGAATCGCGCACTGCTCGATCTAGATTTCGGCTCGATTATGGGCGAAGGCGGCGGAGTCATCGGGCAGGCATCAATTTCAATCAAACGCGCTCTTTCGATTGCCACGACGGTCAAAGGCATTTTAGGAATTTCCGAATTTGAAAAAGCCGTTTCAGGAATGAAATCCTCAGGCAAAACAGACGGCGGCGAAACGGCGCGGGCGATTTCATATCTTCTGAATTGGATGCAGGACAACCGCGACGTTTTAGTTTTCGCCACCGCCAACGACGTGCGTGATTTGGAATCGGAACAATTCCGCATCGGGCGATTTTCTTATATTCATTTCGTTGATTTGCCAACCAAAGACGACCGGCAAGAGATTTTTCGCGTTCATCTTTCTAAACGCGCATTGAAACCTGACGATTTTGATTTGGACATTTTGGCGGAAAAATCGGAACAGTTTTCCGGCGCGGAAATCGAAGGCGCGGTCAAGGACGCGGTGTTGGAAGCCTTTATTGACGGCAATCGCGCCGCCTCCACTAAAGATGTTGTCAGAGCAATCGGCTCGATTACGCCGACTGCCGAAATGATGAAAACCAAAATTGACGAAATCCGCGATTGGGCGAAAAACAACATCAAAGGCAGCCGCACTTCCGCCGCAACCGCACAATCTGCGAACACGACCGGCGCGCGAGTTTTGGAAATATAATCCGCCGGGATTTTTAATAAAAGCGTCGTTTATTTTTCCCGTAAACCTTGCGCTTAACTTTCGCCATCAGTTCATCGAGCATAATCGCCTCGTGCAGAATTTGATGCGTCCGCTCCGAATACAAATCTTCGATGGAACGTATTTCGAGATACCGAATTTGCTTTAATTTCTCGTTTTCGCCCAGGAGAACGCCCGGAAGCGGCGCGAGTTTGTAGCCGTGCGAAAAGCCGAGCGTGATGTGATCCGGGTGGCGATTCAAGTAACAGAGATTTCGACGCAAAGCGTAAAACGGAATCCGCCATTTGATCGCGCAAGCGGCAAAAGGCGGCAAATTCTCCTGCAAGAAAAGATGCGCCGCCGTCAAAAGCTCGCGCACTTCCGGCGGATTTGTTTCCTCAATGTAATATAAAACGCTCATCAATAATTTGGGCTTGGAATAAAAATTATACTTCAACGCGAGCGCGGTTCAAAAAACAAATAAAAAGAAAGCGGCGAGTAAAACTGCGGATTTAGCAGACGTTTATTCGAGAGGAGTGGAGACCTAAAAATGTCCAAATATATGACGTTCACTGATACGGCGTTCAAAGACCGCGAGTGTCTGTTGAACGCCCTTTCCGAATGCGGTTACTTGGAGACGGAAGAAGGCGAAGCATTATCGCTTTACGGCTATCGAGGCGACCGCCGACCGGAGACAGCGCAGATAGTCGTGCGTCGTAAATTTATCGGCGCAGCGTCAAATGATTTGGGGTTCCAAAAAACCGATTCTGGCTACGTTCCCGTCATCAGCGAATACGACCGCTCGTTTATGATGCAGGGCAAGTTTTTGACGAATTTGAGAACGAATTACAATCTTAAATCGGCTGAAAAGCTCGCCCGCAACTTGCGCGGCACGCTGCACAAAGAGCGCGTCGGCTCGACGATTAAGATTCGGATTAAATACTAAAAATTTATGGCTCACATCATTGAATTCGCGTGCGACACGGCGGGCGAAGCGCGTTCGTTTTTGGACGCGCTTTTTTATTCGGATTCGGTCTCGGCAATCGGTCATCGCCCGGACGAAGACAAAACGCGAGCCGTCGCCGTTAATTGGGATGCGGACGGAACAAGCGAAATTGACGAGCGCATTTCGCAAATGATTTCGGACGCGCTCAACGCGGGTAAGGATGTTGACGTGGACGAAATCGCGGCGTATTGTCGAATTTTTCCTGAAACCATTCTTTACCAGCCCGAAATTACGGGCATTGAATAATCAAACGGAGAATCAAAAAATGTATGCCGGAAATCGAAATTGAAATTAACGCCGAGACGGGCGAAATGGAATCAAAAATTAAAGGCATCGCCGGACTTGCTTGCGAGAAAACCGCCGAAGCCATCAAACAAGTGTTCGGCAAGCCCGTCCGAGATGAGAAAACCCGCGAATATACAATTCAGCCGCAGGTCAGGCGGCAAATTAAGGGAAAATGATTCTTCTCGGAAAAAGCCAGTTTTTAATGC
>JAJAZE010000244.1 GCA_026785925.1 Pyrinomonadaceae bacterium | reverse complement strand
TAACCGTTGAATCTACGCGCAACATTTATTCGCGCCGGAAGCCGACGCTCAATGCAAGCGGGACGCTTGCGCTCCAGTCGAAACGCTCCGGTCTTCGGCGAAACCCTAACCGACCGAAATTATTAGAAGGCAAAATTATGAAATCAATTCAAACAAAATCTTTTTTGCCAAAGGCAGCGATCATTATGATATTTGCCGCGCTGCTCATTCCGTCGGCAATTTTCGGGCAGGTCGGAACGCTGCGCGTTTTCGTGACCGGGCGTGAACTGCCGCCGGTCGTCCGTGCCGAAATTCGCGGCGCGAAAATTTTATTGCCCGTCGTGCCGATTGTGCGCGAACTCGGTTACGCCGTCAGTATTGACCAAACGGCGGGAATCGTGCGGGTGCGGCGCGTCGGCATTGATGCCGAGTTTTCCAGACAATCGTCGGAAGTGCGGGAAAACGGCGTAACTATCACATCAGTGCCGTTTGCTTCGGAAGTAAATTTCGCACTTCCCGCCGACAATCTGCTGCTGCCACTCGAAATTCTCGCGCCGCTTTTGAATGTTTCCATCATTGTTGACGATAAGAAAAACGCGGTGAAAATCGAATCGCGGGAAATCGGCAGCACGACCGTTGCCAGCGACCGCCGCCGCATCGAAGTCGGCGGTTTAAATTATAATTTCAATTCCATCTTCTACAACGGCACATATTTCCAAAATTTCAATCTGCTTTCGACCGGACGCATCGGCAGTAATATCTACCGCTCGAACGTGAATTTTCTCGGCGGCACGAACGCCAGATTTTTAAGTTTCTATGGCGGCAACTTTACTTTGCAGCGGCAATCGGGCGATGAATTCCAAATCGGCGATTTGGCGACCGCCACCGCTTCCGAATTATCTTTGCTCAATGCGCCGGTGCGCGGCGCATCTTACACGCGCCCGATTTTCGGCGAACGCGGAAAACTCAGTTTATACGGCGGACGCGCTTCCGGCGGCGGCAATCAGAATTTTCTCGCGCCGAGCCAGATTGCGATCCGAAGATCGGCTCAGACTATCCCGTTCGATACGAATTTGGTCGGCGGACGATTCAGTTTCAGCCCCGAAAAACTGAAATCTAACTTTGTCAGTCTGAAAAACATCTTTTTCTCCGTCGGCACGGCGTGGTTCAGCGGGTCTCAGCACAAGGGAATGATAGTTGACGGCGCGGCGCGTTACACCTCCAACCGATTTAGTTTTCAAGTCGAGACTGCCGCCGGAAATTTCGACAGTCAAACGCCGAATCGCCCCGCCGTCAAAGGTTTCGGAACCGGAATTATTTTAAGCGGTTCATATACACCGTGGCGATTTCTGACGCTTCAAGCCCGCTATGACCGGTTCAGCCCAAACTTTGCCAATCCGGTCAGAACCAGCCAATATAATAACCGTGATTCTAAATCCTTCAGTATTAGCGTTCAACCGTTAAGAAATCTTTCCTTCGGCGGTTCGTATTCGATTAGCGAAGATAGAAATCGCTTCTCTTTCGGCGGTCGCAGTTTAAGTTCACGCCGCACCGAGTCTTACGGCTTGAACTTCGCTTTCGACCCGAACTTTTCATTTCTGCCGCGCGTTTCCGTGTCGGCGACGACGATAAAAAATCCGTTTCTGGGCAGTTTAACTTTCATTAACGCCAATTTCTCGCGTGAGTTTAAGAATTTTCGCCCGTATCTCAATTACATCATCACCAGCGGAAACGGCGCGACCGGACATAGTTTCAATTTCGGAACTTCAATAAACGCCGGTAAATTCGGAACATTTCAGGCACAGCAGGGATTTTCCGTTGATAAAGCCTTTCTTCTAAGGCAGGATTTGCAGTGTCAACTGCAAGTTGAGCCGTGTCCGACGATTTACGATCCACGAACGCGAGTCGGAAATCTCAACGGGAGTTTGGATTGGTATCCCAAAGAACGACTTTTCAAATTTTTACAGTTCAGCGCGGGCGGCGGCTACGTTAAGGAAACCGTCGGCACGAGTTTTCAATTTCGGACGACCGTCGGAACGAATCTGCCGTTCAAACAAAATTTTCAGGTTTCCTATTATCAGAGTGCATACAGCAAGGAACTGCGATTCAGTTTGAGCGGTCCGCTGACTTTTTGGAAATCCAACAAACTTTCCGGTCAGCCAATATCCGATGAAGCTCTCTTGACCGAAAGCAAAATTCGCGGGCGCGTTTATATTGACGAGAACGGCAACCGGCAATATGACGCGGGCGTTGATAATGTCATTAATAATGCGCGGGTCAGCCTTAATAACGGCATCGAAGCCGTTTCCGACGTGAACGGTTTATACGATTTTGAGCGCATTCCGCCCGGCGAACATCTGTTAGCGATTAATATCGAAGACATTCGCGCCAATCTCGTTCCGGCAAACGGACTCGAACAAAAGCTCGTCGTGCTGCCGCGAACCATCGTCAACACTTCTTTCCGACTGGTCAAATCCGGCTCGCTTTCCGGGCGCGTCTGGCACGATACCAACCAAAACGGTAACTATGATTCGGGCGAAGGTCTGCCGGATATTCATCTGGTCAGCAGCAGCGGAAAAGATACTTACACCGACCCGGACGGTTCTTTTTTGATTAGCGAACTGCCGCCCGGTCAGCAATCCGTTTTTATTGATGAACGCTATCAACCTTTGGATTTGATGCTTGTTAAGCCGAATATCCGAGCCGAAGTTTTTTCCGGCAAAGAAACCAAAGAAATCTTTTTTGTAATGAAAACCAAACCGCGTGAGATTAAAGATATTAATTTCGGCAACGGAAATTCCACAAATTCCGTTACCAAAAAAGATAAGTGAACCTGTCAAAAAAGCTTCGATCAAAACGTTCGACCGCCGAATGAGAACTTTTTCCTTAAATAGAGGTGAAGAAATGAAATACGGAATAATCCAACTTTGTCTGGTTGTGTTTTTCACAATCACAATTGTCAACGCGGATGCCCAAACCGCCGTCATATCCAGCGGCGGATTCGTCTCGGTGAGCGGACAGATTCCCGGAACGCCAGTGTCAACCCAAAACCCGACCGGACAGCCCATCGCCGCCAATTTATATTTCGGCGATGTCAGTCCGAACGGAATCTGGTCGCGGCGCGTCGTGATGCGAATGCCGATTCGCATCAGTTCCGACTGCAATTATAAAGTCGAATTGCAGAGAGTTTCCTTTAACAATATAAGCGTTCAGCCGTCGGACATCGGTTTTGGCATCGGCATTGCCCGCGCACAAATTGACGGTTCTCCGAATTTAACCCTTAACGCCACTAACATTAACATAGCAGGAAATTTCGGAAGTAACCCAATCACCGCGTTGCTTGTTAACGGCTCGCCGCAATACCAGGCGACGCTCAACAACATTTCCGAATCTTCAACTCTCGTTTTGACCGGCGTTCCGACAATCGCGGGAGGCAATGCAGGCGATGATTCCAATTCAATTCTGATTGACCTGATTTTCGTCATTGTGCCGCAGTATTATACGCCCACCGATGGTTCCAATCTAAATCTAACTTTAATAATTTCCGCGCAGTAAAATTTGTTTTTTTTGCGGCGATTGTTTGTTATTTAATATCATCCGGCTGATAGTTTGTCGCTTACTGCAATCAAGTAAGCCCCATCAATCCCAGCAGGTTGCCCTCATCGTTTGTATCACGGTTTCATCGGTTATTTTGATTTCAACACGGAGCGCGGTGTGAAGTGATAGTGAAATTCAACTAAACTTGTTTTTAAGTTTCTCGTAGGTCGTCCGCAAATCTTCGGGAATCGTGCGGGTTTCGCCGATTACAGTCATAAAATTTGCGTCACCGATCCAGCGCGGTAAAATATGCTGGTGGTAATGTTCCGCTACGCCCGCGCCCGCCGCTTTGCCGAGATTCATCCCGATATTGAAACCGTGCGGCTGATAAACTTCCCGCAAAACCGTCTGGCAACGCTTGGTTAAATCCATCAATTCGTCAGTAGATTCTTTTGCGGCACAATCTAAATCAGCTAGATGCGCGTCGGGAACGACCATTAAATGACCGGAAATATACGGGTAGATGTTGAGAATGACAAAATTAAATTCGGCGCGGTGAAGTATAAAATTCTCTTCATCGCTCGCCGAATTATTCAAGATGTCGCAAAAAATACAGCCGCCATTAGCGGCGGCATCGGTTTCGTTGGATTTAATGTAGGCGTATCGCCACGGACTCCATAAAATATCCACGACTAATTATTGATAAGTTCTTTAAGTTCTTTGCCCGGCTTAAAGTAAGCCACGCGCTTTGCCGGAATACTGACCGCCGCGCCGGTTTTCGGATTGCGACCTTGCCGGGCATTGCGTTCACGGACGCGGAAACTGCCGAATCCGCGCAGTTCGATTTTCTCGCCTTTGTTTAAGCTGCCGACGATACTGTCGAAAATAATCTCGACCAGTTGTTCGGCATCCTTTTTGGTCATCTCCGCTTCGTGGGCGACTTTTTCCACCAAATCCGCTTTTGTCATAGCTGTTTTCCTTATTATTGGAGCCTCGGTTTCCATTGCAAAACTTTAACCTTTAGCGGTTTGTTCCTCAGAGTCATTAACAGTTTCACTGTTATCCGCCGCTTCACTTTTCGCTGCTTCTTCCGTCTGAGCGGTTTCGACTGCCGAATCAATTTCTCCCGACTTTTCTTCGACATTCGCACCGGCTGAAGATGTTTCGGTTTCAAGCAGGTCTTCCGTTTCGGCATTCTCCACCCGATTTTCGTGAGTTTCGCCAAGTTCCAGCAAATCGTCATCCGTCGCCGCTGCTTCCGAAGTCGCCGCTTCACTCGATTCTTCAGCGACCGCTTTATCGGAAGTTGTTTCACTCGACTTTTCGGCTGATTCTTCAGCGACCGGCTCGGCAACCGTTTCCGACTCGACAGCCGTTTCAGCCGCAGTTGTTTCGCTCGGCTCTTCGGCGACCGGTTCAGCGGCAGTTTCCGGTTCAACAACCGTTTCAGCCGCAGGCGTTTCAGTTGACTTTTCAGCAACTGGTTCAGTCGAGGTTACTTCGCCTGACTCTTCAGCAATTGCCTCAGTTGCGGGAATTTCGTTTGTCTCTTCGCTAATAGTTTCAGCCGCCGTTTCCGGTTCTGAAGCCGGTTGAGCATCGCTTTCGTCGGCGGTCGCTTCCGTATTATCGGCAGTTTGACCATCATCCGAATCAGGCGTTTGATTAACCGAATTTTCAGCAGATTGAGCTTCTTCGGAATTAGTCGGCGCGTCAGCCGCCGCCGTTTCCGAAGATTCAATGTCAGCGGAAGCATCATCCGTCGCTTCCGTCGTTTCCGGTCGTGCGTTTCGTTCAGCGGCTTGCGCCAACTGTGCTTCGTGCTGTTCGGCTCTTTGTTTGGCTTGCACGGCGCGTCTTTCTTTTTTGGACAAGCGCGGTTCCTGCTTCACGTCTTCGGATTCTCCGCCGCGTTTCAAATTCATCAACTCGCCGAGTGAAGCCATTCCACCTTTGGCTTCGGTCGAATAGCTTTTCGCGTCAACATACGGTTCATCGGTTTTGCCGACGGCGCGCGCCGAAAGCCCGATTTTCTGCGTATCCTGTTCGATGCGAAGAATTCTAAAATCCATTTCCTGACCGATTGGTCCGAGGTCTTCCGGTCGTTCGACGCGCTGGTCGGAGAATTCTGAAATATGACACAAACCTTCGATCTCGTTGCCCAAATCAACAAACGCACCGAAGCCGGTGAAGCGCGAAATTTTTCCGCGAATGACAGCACCCGGTCGGTGCGCCGCCGTGAAAGCGTCCCACGCGCTCGGTGTCAAATCTTTGATCGAGAGCGACATCCGGCGATTTTCCGTATCAATGTTTCTGATAACCGCTTCGACTTCCTGATCGCGTCTCAGAACATCTTTCGGATGTTTGATTTTTTTCGAATGTGAAATATCGGAGACGTGAACCAAACCGTCAATGCCGTCCTCGACTTCGACGAACGCGCCGAATTCGGTCAGATTACGGATTTTTCCTTTAATCGTCTGCCCGACGCTGTAACGCTCGTGAATGGTTTGCCACGGATTCGGCTGAAGCTGTTTCATTCCGAGACTGATGCGGCGGTCGTCCGTATCAATTCCCAAAACCTGAACTTCGATTTCCTGCCCGTAATTAAGCAGTTTGCGCGGACTCGCCGAGCGTTTCGACCACGACATTTCCGAGACGTGAACCAAACCTTCCACACCCGGTTCGAGTTCGATAAACGCGCCGTAATCGGTCACGCTCGAAACCCGACCTTTGATTTTTCCGTTGATCGGATAAATCTCCATCACCGTCGACCACGGGTCGGGGATTAACTGTTTGTAACCGAGCGCGACTTTTTCCTTTTCGCGGTCGAGTTTTAGAACTTTGACCTGCACCGTTTCGTTGACTTTGAATTGGTCGCCCGGATTTTGCAGTCTGCCCCACGACATATCGGTGACGTGAAGCAGTCCGTCAATGCCGCCAATGTCCACGAACGCGCCGTATTCGGTCAGATTTTTAATCGTGCCTTCGATAACGAAGCCTTCTTCGATTTGTCCCAGAGTCTCGGGGTTTTGTTTTTTAACGACTTCATCGGTCAAAATTTTGCGCGAAAGCACAATGTTGTTGCGCTTGCGGCTAAACTTGATGACTTTGGCTTCGAGGTCTTGTCCGATAAATGAATTGAGATTGCGAATCGGGCGCGAATCAACCTGCGAGCCGGGCAAAAAGGCTTCGATACCGTTTAAGT
>JAJAZE010000243.1 GCA_026785925.1 Pyrinomonadaceae bacterium | reverse complement strand
GCTTTCATAAGTGAAAGCCAATACTTTGTTTCAAGCGATTCTTTGTAGGCAATGCTCATTTTGCTGGAAAAATCAGCATTTGAAATAGCTCCGTTTGCTTCCGCAATATTTGCTACGATTGAAGTCTCGCTTCGCAATAATTGTTTGAACATCACAAATTCTTTGTGTGTTTCTTGCAAATATCTGTAAGCCTTAACAATCCGAATCGCAAATTGAAAAGCCTTCTCATAAACCAAACTATTATTCAACATTTTTTACAGTTAGCAGTTAGCAGTTAGCAGTTATCAGTTAATTGGTGAACACTAAAATTGAATTTTTGATAACTGATAACTGCTAACTGCTAACTGTTTTAAACTTCCGGCGTATGAAAGCCTTTGGCTTTCAGCGATTCTTTCGACACGACATCGCCGGGACGAGTTGAGCCGCTATACTGCATTTTTTGGTAGAGATAGTGCATCGCCTGATTGACCAGCGACGGTTTTTGGAACGCGCCCCAACCGCTCGGAACCGCGTCGTTTTCTTCCCAGCGCGGCTCCATATTTTGATATTTCATCGTCATTCGCCGCAGTCGCCTGATGACCGCGCCGTAAGTTCTAACAGCGTTGCTCGAAATGTTTGAACCCGGCGGCATTTTGTAAAACGGCGCGAATTTATCGGGAAAACCGGGCATCGTGCAGCCGATGCACACGCCGCCCGCGTTCATACAGCCGCCCATGTGATTGATCGCGCCGCGCGAAGTGATGTTGCACTGCACCACCGGTCCCCAGCAGCCGATTTCCACCAGACACTCTTTCTGCCCGTATTTAGTCGCAAAACTTCCTTCTTCGTAATAGCCGCCGCGCACGCATTTCGTATGCACCGTATCGCTGAAAAGCCACGACGGGCGACCGAGTTCGTCGAATTCCGGCAGCGGTCCGATGCCTTGCAAAAACAGCAGAACCATCGCCACCGTTTCGGTAAAATTGTCTCCTACGGGGGCGCAGCCGGGAATATTGATAATCGGCAAACCGGCGGTTCCGCGATAATCTTTGCCTAAGAAATCCATCACGCCCATCGAATTTGTCGGATTTCCGGCGGCGGCGGGAATTCCGCCCCACGTCGCGCACGTTCCGACGGCGATAACGGCAGCCGCTCCGGGCGCGAGCCGTGTCAGCCACTCGGTCGAAGGAATCGGGCGATGCTGGTCGCCGCCCAGATGTTCCGCGCCGAGTGCCGAAAAATAACCGCCGGTCGCCCAGGCAATGCGTTCGTCGGCGATTGAGCCTTCGTAGCAAATGACGTAAGGCGCGTCGAGTTCGCCGCGCTCCGCCTTATAAAAGTTTTTCATAAACTCCTCGCCCGCCTCGACCGACAAAACCGGATGATGAAGAATCACCTGCGGCACGCCCGTGACGGTTCCGGCAAGCAAATTTTCGAGCGGCGGTTGAGTCGCACCCGCGACGGCAACAGTGCAGCCGTCGCAGCTCATTCCCGCCAGCCAGAAAACGTGGACTTTTGAAAGAGGTCCAAAAGATAATTCTTTCGGTTTGGCTTCGGGCATTACCTGATCGGCAACGTTTTCGTCAGTCGGATTTCCGGCAAGTGATTTCGGGTCGTCTAACATAGAATTCTCCTTAATCTAGCAATT
>JAJAZE010000242.1 GCA_026785925.1 Pyrinomonadaceae bacterium | reverse complement strand
CGAAGAACACATCGCCAACCTCGCGCAAGCCGCCGAAGACAACCGCGAATTATTTGTCGGCACGGTCAAAAGCCTCGCCGCCGCCATTGACGGCAAAGACAAATACACGCGCGGGCATTCCGAAAGAGTTTCGCGCATTTCAGTCGCCATCGGACAGCGTTTGAATTTGGAAGACGAAGAAATCGAAATTCTGCGAATCAGCGCACTGCTCCACGATGTCGGCAAAATCGCCGTCAACGACGCGATTTTGAACAAGCCGACTGCGCTGACCGATGAAGAGTTCGAGATTATGAAAACGCATCCGAAAGCCGGTTACAAAATTATGGCGCAGATTCCGGCAATGAAGAATTACCTGCCGGGAATTTTGATGCACCATGAAATGGTCAACGGCGCGGGCTATCCGCAAGGTTTGAAAGGCGCAGAAATTCCGCTTCAGGCGAAAATTATTTCAGTCGCCGACACTTTCGACGCGATGACGATTGACCGACCGTATCAAAAAGGATTTTCGCTGGACGATTCGCTGAATCGGATTAAAAGTTTTGTCGGCTCGCGCTACGACGGAAAAGTCGTCGAGGCGTTGGTTGAAGCGTGCGCCGAAGGACAAATCGGAGTCGGGACGGTGCGTTTGAAAAACTTTCAAACCGAAGATAACGGATTGCAGATGAAAGCCGCTTAAAAAAGTTCAAAGTTCAAAGTTCAAAGTTCAAAGTTAGGAGAAGTCTGACTTTGAACTTTTTTGATTTACAGCGTTCATTTGTTTGCCGACTCAATCTTTCTTATAATCGAAAGTTTGCAGAAACAGTTAAAAATCTGGAATTTGGAACCTTAAATATAAAATAAATTTTGATATGGCATTTTTTTGGCGCAGAAAAAAAGACGAGGACAAATTTTCAACCTCAATTTTAGGTCTTGATAAATCAATCGAAGAACTCAAGGCTCAGGAAGCGGCGGTCGAACGCGAAATCGGTATTCGTTTTACCAAAGCAATCGAGAAAACGCGGCATTCGATCAACAACAAGCTCGACACGATTTTTGAAAATCGCAAACAGATTGACGAAAAGTTTTTAGACGAACTCGAAGAAATGTTAATCTCGACCGACATCGGTGTCGCCACGACTTTGCAGGTTTTGGACGCGGTTCGCAAAGGCGTTTCGCGGCAGGAAATCAACGATTTGCCGGCACTCAAAGCGGCGATGCGAAACGAAATTTTAGGAATTATGCGGGCGACGGAAAAATCCGGCGTGGCGAGCGAACTGCAAGTTCCGATCACCGTCAAACCTTACGTTTTGATGGTCGTCGGCGTGAACGGTGTCGGCAAAACGACGACTATCGGCAAACTCGCGCAGCGCATTAAAAACGAAGGCAACGACATTTTAATCTGCGCCGCCGACACTTTCCGCGCCGCCGCTTCCGAGCAATTGGAAATTTGGTCGAACCGCGCCGGAGTTCCTTTGATCCAGCAAAAACAGGGAACCGATCCGGCGGCGGTTTTGTTCGACGCGCTGAAATCCGCCAAAGCCAGAAACGCCGATGTCTTAATCGTGGACACCGCCGGACGTTTGCACAACAAATCGAATCTGATGGCGGAATTAGAAAAAATGAAACGCATTGCCGCCCGCGAAGTCGAAGGCGCACCGCACGAAACTCTTCTTGTCATTGATGCCGTCACCGGACAAAACGGACTCGAACAAGCCCGGCAATTCCTAAAAGTCGCCGATGTCACCGGCATCGTTTTAACCAAACTCGACGGCACGGCAAAAGGCGGCATCGCGGTCGCCATTTCCAAAGAATTAAATCTCCCGATTCGCTACGTCGGCATCGGCGAACAGGTTGATGATTTGATGGTTTTCGACGCGGAAAGTTACGTTAACGGACTTTTCAATTAAATGGAAACAATTGATTATTTGGACAAAGTAAATGACCGCGAATCATTTATTTTATTTATCAGGGAATTGATTAAAGATAGAGAAATCGCCCGAAAAGCCGAGGCTGAAAATGCAGAAAAGTACAAATACGGAAATGCTTCGGATTGGGAGAACCAAACAATAGAGCAATTTCTCGATGGCGCGGTTTCTTGGCTTGAAGCCAGCGGAAGAGAAGATATTTCCTGGAAATTAATGGCTGAATTTCTTTATTGCGGAAAAATCTACGAATAAAATTGAGCGATAATCTTTCAGAATTCGATGTAAAAATGACGCGGCGTTCGCTGGAACTCGCGTCTTTCGGCATCGGGCAAGTCAGCCCAAGTCCTTTGGTCGGCTGTGTAACCGTCGCGGACACTGGCGAGATTGTCGGTGAGGGAAGTTATATTTACGAGAATTTAATTCACGCGGAAGTTTTGGCTTTAAATCAAGCGGGCGCACAGGCGAAAGGCGGCACGGCTTATGTTTCGCTTGAGCCGCATTCGTATCACGGGCGGACGAAGCCCTGCACCGAAGCGTTGATAAATGCGGGAATCCGGCGCGTCGTGTGTCCGGTTGAAGACCCGAATCCGAAGGTTTCGGGGAAAGGTTTTGAGCAATTGAGAGCGAGCGGAATCGAAGTCGTTACGGGAATTTTGCGCGATGAAGCGGCGAAATTGAACGAAAAGTTTTGCGTCTGGCATCAGAAAAACCGTCCGTTTGTGCATTTGAAACTGGCGATGAGTTTGGATGGCAGAATCTCTTTGAAAGATTCGGTTTCGACGACGCTTTCGGGGAAAGAATCAGCGGTGAAAGTGCAGAGTCTGCGGCACGAACACGACGCGATTTTAATCGGCGGCAATACGACTTTGGTTGATAATCCGTCGCTGACAGACCGAAGCGGCAAACCGCGCCGGCGAAAACTCGTGCGCGTTGTTTTGGATAATCGTCTGCGAATTCCGCTTGAATCGAATCTGGTCATAACTGCAAAGGAAACGCCGACGCTGATCGTCTCCGATTCGAGGGACGAAACGAAGATTGAAAAGTTGATCGAATGCGGCGTTGATGTAGCGCGTGAAAATGCGCGGGATTTGAGGGCGGTTTTAGAAGCCTTGCGAAAGCGCGATTTGCAAAGCGTTTTAGTCGAAGGCGGCGCGGAAATCGCGGGCGCGTTTTGCGATGCGGAACTGGTTGATAAACTAACTTTTATCGTCGCGCCAATCGTCATCGGCGGACATCTCGCGCCGCTGGCGATTGGCGGGAACGGGGCGAATTCGCTGGAGAATGCGATGCGTCTGCGCGATTTGGAGATTATCAAACACGGCGGCGATTACGAATTTACGGGTTATCCTTTTCCCAAGGATGAGGGATAAAGGATGAAGGATGAAGCAAAATCAAAGAACTTTCGCCAACCATTCGCCAAAAAATCTTTCGGGCAGAACTTTCTCGTTGACGGAAATTACATTGATAAAATCGTTGCCGCGCTCGAACCGCAAATCGGTGAAACAATCGTCGAAATTGGTTCGGGGCGCGGCGCGTTGACGGAAGGTTTAATCAAAAGCGGTGCAAATGTCATTGCGATTGAACTCGAACGCGATATGCTGGCGGTTTTGCGCGAACGATTCGGCAATTGTGAAAACTTTCAACTCGTCGAAGCCGACGCGCTCAAAATTGATTATTCCAGATTCCAGATTCCAGATTCCAAACTTAAAATCAAACTCGTTGCCAATCTTCCTTATTATATTTCGACGGCGATTTTGCAGAAACTTATCGAACAGCGCGAAGTTTTCAGCGAGATGGTTTTAATGTTTCAGCTTGAGGTCGTCAAGCGAATCACGGCGGCAGTCGGCAATTCCGAGCGCGGGTTTTTGTCGGTTCTGGTGCAGAACTATTTGGATGTCAGCAAACTTTTCGACGTGCCGCCGTCGGCGTTTCGTCCATCGCCGAAGGTCAACAGCGCGGTTGTCAGATTAACGCCGAAAGCCGAAAGCGGAATCAAAGACGAAAAAACATTTCGTGAAATCGTCAGCGCGGCTTTCGTGCAGAAGCGCAAAACTATCTTTAATAATCTGAAAAACGCGCCGCCGGATTTGCGCGGGAAACTCGGTGATGTCAATCAAACGCTGGAGAATTGCGGGATTATGCCGAATCGCCGTGCCGAAACTTTGACGATTGACGAATGGCGTTGTTTGTGCGAATCGCTTTGAAGATTTTATTAACCGCCGATGAACGCAGATAAACGCAGATAAATCATCTTTCATTTTATCCGCGTTCATCGGCGGCTAATAATTCCAATAGATTTTCCTTAATCTTTATCAATCGTTTCGCGCTTCGGAAAAATCAGCGACGCGACGATTGACAATGTAATCGTTCCCAAAATCACGCCCAAACTCCAAGTGATCGGGAAATGACCGTCATACATCGGATTGAGCCAGACCATTTTCAGTCCGACGAAGATCAGCACGACGGCGAGACCGTATTTCAAAAGGTAAAACTTATCAATCACGCCGGCGAGCATAAAATACATTGAACGCAAACCCATAATGGCGAAGATATTCGACGTGAAGACGATTAAAGGCTCTTCCGTAATCGAAAAAATCGCGGGAACACTGTCAACGGCGAAAATGATGTCGGTTGCTTCGAGAAACAGCAGCGCGATAAACAGCGGTGTGGCGTGGGTGATGCCATTTTCCTTAACGAAAAAGTTTTTGCTGTTGATCGAGTGCGAAACCGGCATAAACCTTTTAAAAATCCTAATCAGAAGATTCTTTTCCGGTTCGATTTCCTCGCTGCTCGAAAAGAACATTTTGATTCCCGTAAGAATCAAAAATGCGCCGAAAATGTAAATTACCCAGTGAAACGACAACAACGCCGAACCGAGCGCGATGAAGATTGCCCGAAAAAATAATGCGCCCAAAATGCCGTAGAACAAAACGCGATGTTTGTATTCGGCGGGAATTCCGAAGTAGCTGAAGACCAGCACGAAAACGAAAATGTTATCTATCGAAAGCGAGTATTCGAGAATATAGCCGGTCAAAAATTCGAGCGCGAACTCTGTGCCGATGTCCGCGCCGAACTTCGACGAGGCGTAATAATAAAATCCGGCGTTGAAAATCAGTGCCAGAACGACCCAGACGATGCTCCACGTCGTTGCTTCCTTGAACGAAACAACGTGCGCTTTCTTATTAAACACGCCCAGATCGAGCGCAAGCATTGCGAAAACGAAAATTAAAAAACCGCCGTAAAACCACCAGTATTCGGCGAATGGAAATAGTGTCATTATAAATTCTCCTTGTTATGATTCAGAATATTTAAACTGATGTTACGCAAAAATGCGGCTGTGCCGCCCGATGTGCGGAAAGACTTCGCCTCTCCGTTAAGTTTATCCTAGTTTTAGTGAGGCTGCGCCTCACGGTGGCGGCACAGCCGCAAAAATTAAGATAATAACGACCGGAAAGGCGGAGCCTTTCCGCACATCGGCGGGCAAAGCCCGAAAAAACATTCGCTGCGTAACATCAGTTTAAAGTTATTATTTCGTTTGAAGATGAAGCGGTTACAAGCAGTCTATTGTTCGAGAAAGTCAAGCAATCGCTTGAAAGAATGTATTCAAAAATTCCTTCGAGAATTGTTCCAACGACCTCTCCGGCAATTTCCGAAACGAATTCAAAAATAAAATAAAGTAAAGCCTCAAAGATTGCTTCCATCGAAATATCTCCTTTTCCGTATCAATCGCAAAAGAAAAAACCCTTTGCGGCAATATAAAATTATTGCGTCGCAAAAGGTCTTGATATTTACTTTATCGAGCCGAACCGTTTGACTAAAACGATTGTCCTGACGACTTCGACAAACCCGCTTCGGCAGGCTATCTACTCCCCTTAAAAATTGTCCTGTTCAGAGTAACAAAATAGAACCGGGCGGTCAAAATCAATTTTGTATCTGAAGCGAAAAACGCTTTGTGGTAAAATCACAGGGAAATTTAATAAATTAACAAGCGAGTAAATAGAATAAGTGAACAAAATTGAAATAATACCGCTCGGCGGCATCGGCGAATTCGGGATGAATTGTATGGGCATCCGTTACGGCGATGAAATGATAATCGTGGACGTGGGAATGGGTTTTCCCGAAGAAACGCCTTACGGAGTTGATATTTCGATTCCGAATTTTGATTTTTTAGACCAATACGCCGACGATTTGACCGCCTTGATTCTGACGCACGGACACGAAGACCACATCGGTGCGCTGCCGTATTTTCTGAAAAAATTTAATTTGCCCGTCTACGCATCGCGCTTTACGCTGGCACTCGCCGACAAGCGTTTGAGCGAACACCGAATGCTCGGCGACGTTCTGCTGCACCGCGTCGAAGCGAACGAGGTTTCCAAAATCGGCTGTTTTGAAATCGAATATATTCACGCTTCGCATTCGCTGGTTGATTGTTTTTCGCTGGCGATTAAAACGCCGGTCGGGACGATCATCCACACGGGCGATTATAAAATTGACGAAACGCCGGTCATCGGCAAGCCGTATGATTTGAAAACTTTGAAACGCTATGGTGATGCGGGCGTTTTAGCACTTCTGGCTGATTCGACCAACGCGACCGTGCCGGGCAGAACGCCTTCGGAGCGCGAAGTGATTCCGGCGTTTGAAGAAATTTTCGCCCAAGCCGACGGACGAATTATCGTTTCGACGTTTTCCTCGTCGCTCCATCGGCTGCAAGTCGTTCTGGATGTCGCGCACGCCTACGACCGCAAAGTCTGCGTATTGGGACGTTCGATGATGAAAAACGTCGAGATTGCCAGCGGTCTGGGTTTGCTCGTCATTCCGCACAATACTTTAGTCGAACTCGGCGAATCGCGGTCGCTGGACGACGACCGAATCGTCTATCTCGTCACCGGCTCGCAGGGCGAATCGCGCGCCGCTCTGTGGAATATGGCATCGGGCAATTACAAAGGTTTGGGGATCGAAAAAGGCGATACGGTGATTCTTTCAGCCAGGATTATTCCCGGCAACGACCGCGCCATTTCCAGACTGATCGGCGAGATTTACAAACACGGCGGCAACATTATCGAGGAAAAACGCCGCCTGATTCACGTCTCCGGTCACGCTTCGCAGGAAGATATTAAAATTATGACCGAAATCGTGAAGCCCAAATTCGTCGTGCCGATTCACGGCGAGTATCGAATGCTTTTCCGTCACAAGGAATACATCAAAAACCACATCGAAGGCTACACCGACGACAATGTGATTTTGATTGAAAACGGCGACGTGCTGGAAATCGGCAGCGACCGCGCCGCGATTATCGAACATTTCGATGTCGGCAAGACGTTTATTGATGAAGGCACATCCGACGAAATCAATTACGACATCGTGCGCGAGCGCAAAAAACTCGGCTTCGGCGGATTGGTGACGCTGACCGTCGCGGTTGACAAGGACACGAAAAAATTAGCGTCCGAGCCGCAAATCAAAGTGCAGGGCGTTGCCGGAATCAATCCGCTCAACGGTCTTTTGCAGAATGCCAGAAATTCCATTTCAGAAGTTATCAACGAAACAAAGCGCGACAAATATCAGGACAAAAATTTTATGGCGGAAACTCTGCGCGTTCATCTGAAAAGATTGATTCAGCAGGAGACGGGAACGAAACCCGTAATTGTTTCGACGGTGGTTGAGGTTTAGAGATATGAATTTAAGAACGAATACGCAGACATCGAAAACCAATTACGCTTTCGCTGACGACGAGATTTACTATCCTGAATCGGACGGAAAACCTATGGCGGAAACAGACCGGCACAGAAATTTAATTGTCGGGTTGATTGACATTTTAGCGCGGTATTATTCGGACAGAAGCGATGTTTATATTACGGGCAATATAATGTTTTATTACGTCGAAGGCGTTCCCGAAGAAGTCGTGTCGCCCGACGTGATGGTGATTTTCGGCGTGGAAAATGCCGAGCGGCGAACTTATAAACTGTGGGAGGAAAAGGTTCCGGCAGTTATTATCGAAATCGCTTCGCGCAGCACATTTAAAAATGACCGCACGGAAAAGCGCGAGCTTTACGAAACGCTCGGCGTAAAAGAATACATTATTTTTAACCCTGAATATCCGAAAACTTTACCTTCTTTAATAGCCTATCGTCTGATTGATAAAGAATTTCAGCCGCTAAAAATCGAGGATGGACGAGTTTTCAGTAAAGAATTAAATTTGGAATTGGTAGACACGGAAAACACTCTTCGATTTTATAAATCCGACGAAAATAGGTTTCTGCCGACGGCTAACGAAATAATCGCCAATGACAAAAAAGAAATCGAAAAATTGAAAGCGGAATTAGCGAAACTGAAAAATGAGTAAAGAAAGAACTCTCGAACTGCTGCGAAAAACCCGCGTCGAAGTCGCGCCCGAAACATTTTTTCTCGTTTCTCTGCCGCATCAGGATTGGCTGAAACTCATTCAAAACCCCGAACTCAGCCCGCGAATGACCGCGCCGTTTATGATTTTTCGGGACCAATGGGAAGTCACTCTGCTGCTTGACGAAATTGATTTCCGAACGATCCGCGACGCGATTCGGGAGGCAAAAACCGCTGGAAACTATCGGCTTCTAAGTTTCGATGTCGAGCTTGATTTTACCGTCGTCGGCTTTCTGGCGGCGGTGACGAAAATTCTTGCCGAAGCCGAAATTCCGATCATCGCACTGTCGGCTTTCTCGCGTGACCATCTGCTGATAAAGCAGGAGGATTTAGCCAAAACACTAAAGATTTTAGGGAACTATGTCGGGGAATTGTGTTGAATTATGAACTGATAACAAACCTAATCCGTTGGTCAACGCTCTACGGAAATGCCAAGTCCGCGCTTTTAAGTTAGACTATTGGCGCAACTCAGGCATTTTCTTTTTTTAATGGAATGGAAAAATAAAGTCATCTTTTTAACGGGCGCGTCGAGCGGTATCGGCGAAGCGTTGGCGTTGGCGTTGGCGCGGCGCGGCGCGATTCTCGGATTGCTCGCCCGGCGCGAAGAACTTTTGCGCGACCTCGCCGAAGGATGCGAAAGAAACGGCGGGCAAGCGCGATATTTCGCCGTTGACGTAACCGACGCGAAAGCGGTGGCGGACGCGGCGGAAACTTTCCGAAACGAGTTCGGCAAAATTGATATTTTGATCGCCAACGCCGGCATCGGCGGCAACAACGACGAAACCAGAAATTTGAACGCGGAAGCGGTCGCCAAAGTTATCAACATCAATTTGCTCGGCGCGGTCAACGCCGTCGCTGCTGTATTGCCCGCGATGCTGGTAAATAAAAGCGGGCAATTAGTCGCCGTTTCAAGTCTCGCAGGTTTTCGCGGACTGCCGAAATCAGCCGCGTATTCGGCGAGCAAAGCCGGAATGACCGCGTTTTTCGAGAGCGTCCGTTTGGATGTTCAAACGAAAGGCGTTGCCGTGACAATTATTCAGCCGGGCTTTATCAAAACGCCTCTGACTTCCGGCAGAGCCAATAAAATGCCGTTTCTAATGGAACTCGAAGACTCGATTCCGCATTTCCTTCGCGCCATCGAAAAACGTGTCAAGTTCGCGGCTTTTCCGTGGCAGTTAGCCAGTTTCGTTCGTTTGGGCAGAATTTTTCCGGCGTGGCTTTACGATAGAATTGCCGGACGCGCTTCTTTCAGAGAATAATGAGAAAGTGAGAAATGAGAAGTGGGGGCAGAGTGAATGTAATAAAAGGAATGAAGGAAATGTTAAGAATGTACATTGTCCGACTTATTTATTTT
>JAJAZE010000241.1 GCA_026785925.1 Pyrinomonadaceae bacterium | reverse complement strand
GTTTCGATGCAGGTCGCGTATCTTTTGAAGCAGTTGAAAAACCAGCCGAAACGCCCGATTCGCGTAATCGCCTAAATGAACGAGGAAAACGGTTTAATAGGCGGCAGAACTTACGCCCCCGAAGAAGACGCGAACATCGCCAAACATTTCGCGGCGATTGAATCGGATTCGGGCGCGTCGCATCCGCTCGGAATTTACTACACGGGCAAGCCGGAAATAGCGGCGTTTCTCGCGCCGCTTTCAAACATTTTAAGTTCGCAGGGCGCGCGACTTTCGCAATTACAGGCGGGCGGAGTCGGCGCGGACATCGGACCGCTGACGCAGAAGGGCGTGCCGTCGTTCGCGCCGTGGACTAACCAGCAGACGTATTTTAATTATCACCACACCGCCGCCGACACTTTCGATAAAATCAATCCGAAAGAACTAGCCGAAGGCGGTTCGGTAATGGCGGTGCTGGCGTTCGGTTTGGCAAATCTCGAAGTTAATCTACCGCGATGAAAACAGTTATCAGTTATCAGTTATCAGTTATCAATTTTCGCTCGTTGATTTGGCAGTCAATAAATGATAAACCTTAACTGATAACTGATAACTGATAACTGATAACTGATAACTGATTATGGAAAGACCGCCGCCGTATTTTCCGCAAAGCAAACTTTCGCCGAGCGACGAAAATCGTTACAAAAAATTCAAATTGACTATTGCCGCGCTGCTTTTCGCGCTGACTTTGATTTTAATCGGTGCGGGAGTCGGCATCTACTATTTAATAACGAATTTTCAAGATTTATTAAGCTGGGCGACTGCCTGAAAAATTTAACCAAAAAAGCCAAAAGCGCGTGTTGAATGCGACACGCGCTTTTGGCTTTTTTGTGATTGAGAACGAAAATTAATTCGCTCCGCTTTCGCGTTCCATAATAACCAGATGTTCGCCGCGACTGACCATTCCGACAATTACATAACCGGCATTTTGCGCTTCGGTGACTTCCTTTTGCAGCGTCGAAGTTAAGTTTGTCGCCAGCAGTTTGTAATCGTATTTCCTTTTGAACGGTCGGCGGTTTTTCCAGAATCATTACAACTTCCACTCCGCCGAGTAATGGCGGTTTGGCGATCATCGTGCGCGGCAAAAGACGAAATCCGCTGCTGGCGGCTTCGTTTAATTCTTTCTGCATCGTGCCGGTTCTGGTCGTTGCCAGCAATTTATATTGGTAAGGTTTTTCCGCCGAGGCTTCACGCGATAAAAATATCGCCATTTCCGTGCCGCTGGTCGGCGAACCGACCAGAATTCGATAACCTTTCGCCGCCGTTTCATCCAATTCCTTCTGCATCGTCGAGGTTTTGGTGGTTGCCAGCAGTTTGTATTGTAAATCAGCGTCGGATTTCGACGCTTGTCCGAAACAAATTCCGCAGCTTATCAGAAACAGAAGCGCGGAGGCAAAGATATTCTTTTTCATATTATTTCCTTGAAAATTATTTTTAGATTTTTTGTTTGGCGTATCAATCAAACAGGTCAGATTTATAAAATCCGACCCGTTTGATTGATAACTGATGTTACGCAAAACGAGAAAAACGACTGGAGCGCAATCCGTCCTCGGTGCGAAAAAATACTCGTTCAGATGAAAGCTCAAAGCCGTCGCCAGGCTTTTTCGCGCTCACGCGCTCAATGCAACCGGGACGGATTGCGCTCC
>JAJAZE010000240.1 GCA_026785925.1 Pyrinomonadaceae bacterium | reverse complement strand
CGAAGCCGACGGCGTGACCGAATCATTAAACGTCGCCGGAGCCACCGAAATTACCAACGACAACGATGCCAGCCCGCTCACTTTGGATAAAGCGTGGACGTATCGCCGCGTGAGTTTTACCACGCCGGGCATTAAAACGATTTACGCGCTGGTCGTTGACGGTCGCCGCGTCTACGCCACCGCGACGCAGATCAGTGTGCAGAATTTCAATCTCGTCGGACAGAAAAGCATCGTGCTGTTTATCGGCGACGCGATGGGAACCGCTTATCGGGATGCTTCGCGCATCGTCGCGCAGTCAACTAACAATCGTTTCCGCGAAGGCTGGTTCGACGATTTGCAGCAGATGGATAAAATGCCCGTCACCGGAATGAGTATGACTTATTCGCTCGAAAACATCGTGCCTGATTCCGCGCCGACTGCGACGGCGTGGGCGACCGGCAATAAAACGGCTAACGCCGCCGTCAATGTTTTTCCCGACAACAACGATTTCAAATTCAGCAGTGCCAATTTGCAGACGACGAAACAATTCGCGCTCGACAACCCGCGGGTCGAAACGCTCTGGCAATTTCTCAAACGGCGGCACGGTTATAAAACCGGAATTGTCACCACGTCGGATGTGACCGACGCGACACCTGCCGGCGAGGGCGCACATACGATTTTGCGCTCGCTCGGTCACGACATCGCCCGTCAATATGTTGACGGCACAATCAATGCGGGAAATCAATTCGACGTGATTTTGGGCGGCGGTTTGGAACGCTTCAACGCTCGCACCGCAGCGAACAGCGGCGACACGCGCAACCTCGTCGCCGAACTGCAAACCGCCGGTTATTCGTATGTCCAAAACCGCACGGAATTAAACGCGATAACCACGCCGCCCGCGAAACTTTTGGGGCTTTTCCGCACGGGCAATATGAACGTCGCCTACGATAAACTGCTTTTGAATCGTCCGGCTGATGAGCCGATGCCGAACTTCGCCGGTTTTACCAATCAGCCTTATCTGGACGAGATGACGGTAAAGGCGATTGATACGCTAAAACAAGGCAACCAGCCGTTTATTCTGATGGTCGAAGGCGCATCTATTGACAAGCAATCGCATCCGAATTACGCCTCCGGGCAAATTTGGGACACCATCGAATTCGACAAATCGGTTGGAGTCGGACGTGCATTTCTAAATACCAACGCGCAGACGCTCGCTAACACTTTGGTCGTCTGCACCGCCGACCACGACCAATCAATGCACATCATCGGCGCGGTTGACACGCAGGTTCCGAACGCGATTCAAAACGTCATCTCGACGCTGATTTACCCGAACGGCAGTCGCGGACAAGGCACGCTCGGCATCGAAAACCGCGTCGGCGAAACCGAAGGCTTTCCCGATTATCAAGACGCGAACGGCGACCGCTACCCGGAAAACACCAATCGCATCCGCCTCAAAGTCGGCTTTCGCACCGGCGATCACACGGGTTCGTCCGTGCCGCTGACGGCGGAAGGCGCGGGCGCACTGCTGTTCTACGGATATTTCGACCAGACCGATATTTTCTTTAAAATGGCAAAGTCTTTATCAATGAACACGCAGCCGCTCGACGAAGCGTTAAGCTATAAACGCAGCGTTGACGTGCCGTATTTCACACCGGCGACGCAGTTTCGCCTGAAAAACAGCGAAGGCACGACCTGGATGAAAAACGCTCCGCTCCACAAGCCGCGTTTGATTACCGAAGAAGACCACGCCGCTCACGACGACGAGCATCAATCGAACTAAACGATTTGAGAAATCAAAATTGATTATTGGAAACTGCGGCTGAAAAATTCAGCCGCAGTTTTTTTTGATTCGAGTTTCGCCCTCAAGCGATTTCATTTCGTTCTACGTTCGTTCAAATTAATAAATGCTTATAGTATAATTTCGCGGAAGCGAAACCTGCGAAAGATACACTTCCGAATAACGAAAATTTAGCGTAAATTACTTTGTATGAAAAAGAATCCTGCTACAGTTATAACAGCCGTCAGTCTGATTATTTTAATTTTCGCCGCCGCCGTCGCCGCGCAAAAGAAACGTCCGGCGGTCAAAACAAAACCGAAACCAATAATTTTCGCCGTGTTAAATGACGGGCAGACACTCGAACCGATTGGCGAAATTGACAAAGGCGAACTGGTGGCGACCGCGAACGGCGGCGATGAACCGAAAGCGTTGACGAATTTCACGGCGACTTATTACAAACCGAAAACCGTTTATAACTTAATTTTCGGCGGCGCGAAAAACGGTGCAGTCGCGGTTGCGAGTTACGATGCGAAATCAGATTGCGGAAAAAATCTGGCGACCGTCACGACGCAATCGGTGAAAGCTAAATTAAAAGGTTTTGTGATGGCGTTGGCGACCAATGAAACGCCCGCCAAAACCGCTTCCGGCGTGCGGCGTTTGCCGACCGCCGTCGAACGCGCCGAAATCGAAACGCTCGTCCGCGCCGAAATGGTCAAGCAGGGCGTGACGGCAAACGCCGCCAAAAACTTAAAGTATTACAATTTGACCGCGCTCGACGTTGACTCGGACGGCAAAGCGGAGATGGTCGGTTCATTTTGGGCGGAAACTTCGGCTAAAGAGAGAAATCTGCTGTTTTTTATCGCCGATAAAGATGCGGACGGCAAATATCAATTCGGTTACAGCGATTACGCGAAAGTAACTCCGAAAGAATTGATGAGCGGCGAAATGAAGGATTTAGACGAACTCGGCGGTGAATTGCTGCTCGACGCGCTCGAATACAACGGCGACGCGACCGCCGAAATTTTTACTATTAAAAAGGCTTTTGAAGGAAATAATTTTCAAGTCTATAGCCGACAGGACGGCAAATGGACGAAGGTTTTTGAAGGTTATAATTATCACTGCGCTTATTAAAAATGCGAATCAAGAGTAAAAAAAACTCTGCGTTCTCTGCGTCTCTGCGTGAAAAATTGCTGGAAAAAAACTGATATTTCCGGTAAGACTACGAAACGATTTCACGCAGAAACGCAGAGACGCAGAGACGCAGAGAAAATGCTCTGAAATGATAAAAAGTTTTTACTCGTGATTCGTATTAAAAATAATCTTTAGTAAAAGAAGTTAAATAAAGTTACCCCTTTAGAATAATTTGCATCAAACCGGAATGAGGAAACCAAAAAGTTACT
>JAJAZE010000239.1 GCA_026785925.1 Pyrinomonadaceae bacterium | reverse complement strand
GGCGGGTCTTTTATCTCCCCAACTCTTTCAAATAACGTCTTTGTCTGCAACTGTTTCAACTTTTCCCTCACTCACAAATTAGAATAAGTTCAGGTTTTGCACATTATTCTTGTTTCTTACTTTTTTTTGCGTTCGCCCTATCTACTGAAGTGAGAAGTGAGAAGTGAGAATTGGAAACGGAAGGCATTTCTGTAATTAACTGATGTTACGCAAAACTGCGGCTGTGCCGCCTGATGTGCGGAAAGGCGGTGACTTTCCGACGATTATTGTTAATAATTCAGCGGCTGCGCCGCCCGTTTGGAGGCGCAGCCTCAAAATATCTTAGAACCGCAGACGGAAAGGCACCGTCTTTCCGCACATCAGCGGGCGTAGCCCGAAAAAAAGCCGCGCTGCGTAAGATCAGTAGTTAATTCTTCACATCTCACTTCTCACTTCTCACTTCTCACTTCTCACTAAATTCAGTTCGTCAATCTGCAAACTAATCGGACTCGCGCCCGCGGTTTTCACTGCGTCAATCACTTTGACGACGCTGCCGTAGTCAATGCCGCGCGGTGCTTTGATGAAAACCGTTTTTTCGATGCGTTCGGCTTCGGTCAAATCCGTTTTGAATTCCCGGTCGTGCGCGGAGACGCGATTTTCGGTGCGCTTTTTGAAAGTTTCGGCGAGCATCTCGGTCAGTTTTCCGGTCTCCCGCACCGTCCCGACATCTTTTTCCGCGTTCAGACGCAGACTCGAATCAGCATTTATGACAATTACCAGACTGTCGGGATGCGTCTTCGTCTCGGCGGTCGATTTCGGTTCGCCCGGAATCTGCGCCTTAAAATTAGTCGGTTTGACCGGCGTAATAATCATAAAAATTATCAGCAGAACGAGTAGAACATCAATTAGGGGCGTAACATTGATACTGGGTTTGTTGGTCATCGAAATTTTTCCTCCGTCGTGTTAGCGGATTAGACACCGACGGTTTGAAAAAGTTCCCCGAAATTTCAACCGCGCCAATCGGCGTTGATCGCGTCGAACAAAGCCTGCGCTTTGAGTAAAGATTCGGCGTATTCGTCTTCGGGAACGCTGTCAATAACGATGCCGCCGCCGACATTGAAAACGGCTTCATTATTTTTTATCACCATCGTCCGAATCGCCACGCTCAAATCGAGTCCCAAGTCCCAAGTCCCAAGTCCCAAGTCAGAAAACGCACTTGATTGGAAACTTGAGACCTGAGACTTGGGACTTGGGACTTGGGACTTGGGACTTGGGACATAGTAACCGATTGCGCCCATCGAAAGCCCGCGATTAGTGGTTTCGAGTTCGTCAATTATTCGCATCGTGCTGATTTTCGGTGCGCCGGTAATCGAACCGCACGGAAAAACGGCTTTGATGATGTCGGAAAAGCCGACGTTTTCGCGCAATCCGCCTTTGATTGTCGAAACGAGATGGTGAAGCGTCGGATGCGTTTCCAAATCGCAAAGTTTTTCAACTTCGACCGAGCCGAATTCACAGATTCTGCCGAGGTCATTGCGAAGCAAATCAACAATCATCGTGTTTTCAGCAAGGTCTTTTTCCGAAGTCAATAATTCGTTTTTCAAATCTAAATCTTTTTCAGCCGTTGCTCCACGCGCTCTGGTTCCTTTAATCGGGCTGGTCGAAATGCCTGAACCGTTCACCTTAAAAAATCTTTCGGGCGAGATGCTGACCACGAAATCAACGGCGCGTTTGAGAAAGGCGGCGAACGGCGCGGGATGCGATTTTCGCAAGCGGCGAAAGATGCGCTGCGCCGTTAGATTTTCCGGCAAACGGGCGCGAAATTGCTGGGTAAAATTTGTCTGGTAAGTTTCGCCGCGCCGAATGCATTCCTGAATTTTCCCGATTGTTTGCAGATAGTTTTCGCGGGTGAAATTTGAAGTAACGACGGCGTTTTCGTTCTGCTGATTCTGTATTAAGCTAACGGTTTTTAGCCGATTGACTAAAGTTTTTTCGATTTCAGTGAACCGCCCTTCATTCCCGGTCAGATGGGTTTTTCCCGTCTCGTAATCGTGAATTATCAGGCAGTCGAAAGCCGCGAGAAAAATGTCTGGTTCGTTGAAAGACGCAAACTCTTTCGGGCGCGGCGCGATATTTTCGAGTTTCAAACCGAAATCGTAGGATATGGAAAAAATAAACGCCAAATTTGGATTCGAGATTTTAGCGTCGAGAAATTCGAGCGTTTTTGCGGCATCGCCGGACGCGATTTCGTAAGTTTCGAGCGGTCTGATTCCGGCAATTAAAAGATGCGAGCCGAGATGAGAAACGCCGCTGCTGTCGAGCAGACAAACCTGTTCGTGTTCCGATAAATCAAGCAAAGCTGAAGTTAATTCATCGGCTGAAAATTCGATTTCGCGCATTCCGATAGTGGTTAAAATAATCGCAAGACAACAGATTAGCACAGATGGACGCGGATAATTTTCAAAATTAAATCACTATTTTCCATATCTCTGTTAATCTTTAGCTATCTGTGGTTAAATAAATTTCTTAAAAACTATGGCTTCAAATTCAATAGACAAAACAGGTCTGATTCGCGGTCTCGGACTGCTGGCGGCGGTTTCGATTATTCTCGGCAACGTCATCGGCACGGGCGTTTTTCTGAAAGCGCGGGTGATGACGTGCAATGTCGGCAGTCCGACTTGGGTGATTATCGCGTGGGTTGCGGCGGGAATTTTGTCGCTCGCCGGTGCGTTGACTTACGCCGAACTCTCCGCGATGAAACCGGAAGCGGGTGGCGAATACGTTTTTCTGCGCGATGCCTACGGGCGAATCTGGAGTTTTCTTTACGGCTGGATGCAGATTTTCATCGCTAAAACCGGCTCGCAGGCGGCAGTCGCCGTTACCTTTGCCATCGGTTTGAACGATTTTTTGGGCGGAAAGTTGAAACAGGTTTTGGTTCAACAGGACATTTTCGGTTATCCGTTTGAACTGACTTCTCTACAGCTAATCGCCGTGATGATGATCGTCATTTTTACGACGATTAACTGTGCTTCGATTTTTTTGACCGGCAGCATTGCGACGGTTTTGACTTTCGTTAAAATCGCCCTGATCGCGTTTGTCGGAATCGGCGCGTTTATCTGGGTGACGGGCGGAACTTTTTCGCATTTTTCGATGTCGGAAGCGGGCGGCGCGTGCGAAGGCGTAGCTGATTCGGTCAGATACGGCGCGGCGGGTTATTCGTTTATTGCCGGTTTCGGCGCGGCGATGCTCGGTGCGCTCTGGGGTTATGACGGCTGGAACAATTTAACGCTGGTCGCGGGCGAAGTCAAAAACCCGGAAAAAAACATCCCGATTGCTCTGATCGGCGGCACGATTGTTATTATTCTGCTTTATATTTTCGTTCATTTTGCTTATTTTTATGTGCTTGACCCGACGGCGATTGCTTCAGTTTCCAAAGATTCATCGGTTGCCAAAACAGTCGTTTCGCGCTTTTTCGGCGGTGACGTTAAAACTTTCGCGGTCGGTTTCGCGGTCGCGCTGTTCACCGTCGGCTTGATGCTTTCGTCAATCGGAACGCTGCACACTTCGATTTTAACCGGTGCGCGAGTTCCCTACGCGATGGCGCAGGACGGTTTGATGTTCCAATCGCTCGGCAAACTGTCGGCGACGCGCGTTCCGGTCGGCGCGTTGATCGTGCAGGGCGTTTGGGCTTGCATTCTGGCTTTGTCCGGTTCGTTCGACACGATCACCGATTACGTTATTTTCGGCTCGTGGATTTTTTACGCGCTCGTGACGACCTCGGTTTTCGTTTTCCGCCGAAAATACCCCGACGCAAACCGACCGTATAAAGCGTTCGGCTATCCGGTTATCCCGATTTTATTTCTGCTGGTTGCCGGCTGGCTTTTGACAAATACGATTATTACCAGCCCGCAGCAATCTTTCGCCGGAATTTTCTTGATTGCGCTCGGATTACCCGTTTATTATTATTTGACGAGAGTTAATCGAAAAGAGCAGAGCGGAGAATAATTTCAAAGGAAAAAAGAATGGCAAATACTGACAGAAGAGCGGGCAGAGAACGGCGCAGCGTCGAACGATTCGACATCAATATCGAAGTCGAATGGGAAGGTTTGATCGGCAGGAAAAACGGAACCATCAGCGATATTTCGCCGGTCGGCTGCTTCATTTTGTGTTCGGGCGAAGTCGAAGACGGCGAAAACGTCAAAATTTTCTTTCCGCTAACCGACGGCAGAAAAATTCAATTCTGGGGCGAAGTCTCGAATCACATTTTTGAAATCGGATTCGCCATTAAATTTATCGAGCTTTCCGATGCCCAAAAAGAGTTTCTCGAAGTTTTCGTTGACACGCTGCGCGTTGATTAGGAATCTGAGCGATGGCTTGCCAATCGGAAAAAGAAATTTTCGAGATTGTGCGCGACTTTGAAAACGGCACTATCCGGCGCGAAGATTGGCGACACGCCGAACATCTAACCGTCGCTTGCTGCTACGCTCTTCATCACGATTTTGACGCGGCTCTTGTAAAAATGCGCGACGGAATCTTTAATCTGCTCAACGCTTTTCAAATTGATTTATCAAAGAAAATGCCGTATCACGAAACCTTGACGGTTTTCTGGATGCGAACGATTTTCGATTCAAAGAAAAACCAAGCAACGCTTGTCAAATTCGCCAATCAAATTTTGAGAATCGGCGGCGATGAAGATTTGCCGCTCAATTTTTACAGCCGCGAATTTCTCTTTTCCGACTAAGCCCGCAGGAATTTCGTCGCGGGCGGATTTACATTCGCCCGACCGGTAATCAACCAACGCGGTTGATTACTGCGGCAAAACGCGGTTGGCATAACCGAGATAAGAATTCGCCCGACGATACCAATTGAGATGCCGATACTCGAAAGTTCTCGTGCGTGGCTCCATCACATCATAAAAGTAGGTGCCGTTCAGCAGATGGCTTTTGACAATGACGTTGGCGTGAAAGTCGGTCGGAACCGTGTAATCGTTAAAAATAATGACAACCGGACCTCTTCTTTTAAGCAGATTATTGATCGTCTGATTCGTCAGATAGCCGGTTTCGATATTCTGGGAATCCAAATTCTCGGCGTAAAACATCAGTTCGGACTTTTGCGGATAAAACCCGCCCGATTTTTCGCTGTTGTCATCTTCGGAATAATAAATGAAGTCTTTGATTTTTGAATTGCCGACAATATCGTATTGGTTTTTATATGTGTAAATATCACTGCGAAAACTTTTTAGCCATTCGATGGATGCCGCCCAGCAAGCCATATTATCGAACTGTTGAATAAGTAGAAGGACTGAATTATTTTATAAATGCCGTTTTGTCTAATTTTCTGAATTGCCAATTTTTATTGGGCGAATTCGAAAAGCATTTATAAAATAAAACAGTCCTCTTACTTAGGTTGAACCGTTTTATAATCTTTCATAATTAAAACTCCTCGTAATAAAAATTTTGGCTTTCTTCGAGCCTTTCATGTACAAATGCGTTTAAAATCGAAAAAACCTACCTTGTGTGCGACTTTTTCAGTCAATAATCAAACCAGCTAATTGAAGCGGTTGATTGCCTAACATAATGTTAAAAAAGACTCCGACGGTATGCGCTAAAATCTTTCGATTAATCCGGTTCTGGTAATGCCGGAGGTCTTT
>JAJAZE010000238.1 GCA_026785925.1 Pyrinomonadaceae bacterium | reverse complement strand
ATTAAAAGCCAACGACAGAAACTTTCACGTTATATCGAGCGATGAAGAAAAACTTTATCTGCTTGCCGCGCCCGCGCCGCTTAAAGACGCGGCAATTTTAATGCTCGATGCCGGTTTGAGATGCGGCGAAGTGTATTGCCTTCGCCGCTCCGATGTTTTCTTTGAGAAAGGCTTTCTCCAGGTCGTCAAAGGCAAAACCGCTTCATCTATCCGGCAGGTTCATTTGTCGGAGCGGGCAAAAGCGGTTTTGCAGTATCGAGCCGACAAGTTCACCGGCGAAAATCTTTTTCCGCAAAATGATATTGACGGTCAAAGGACAACTTTAACTTTAGACAGAAAGCACTTAGAAACAATCAAAACCTTAAAAATGAAGTTTCGCCTGTATGATGCCCGGCACACATTCGCCAGCCGCGCCGTCGAGAATGGAATTGACTTGCTTGTCCTGGCATCTATACTTGGACATAGCAACTTAAAAATGGTGATGAGATACGCGCATCCGTCCGAGTCGTTTAAAGCCGACGCTATTCGGAAAATGGAAATTAGCAGAAAAGCAAAAGCAGTCTAAAAGCGGTCAAAATGCAGCGACTAGCTACATTATCAGATACAGCAGCGTTTCAACACACTATTTAATACAAGGTAAATGTAACTAAACAAACAATTTATAGTATTATCATAAATCCGAATTTATGAACCAAACATACATAAACGAATTAAAAAACCACATCGGCGCGGAAGTTGCGCTCAAAGGCTGGCTGTATAACGCGCGTTCGAGCGGCAAGGTGAAAGTCTATGTTTGAAGCTCTTCACGCGCGGGAAAGAAGCAAGCAAGTCAAGTTTCAACAAAAACTTTTTTGAAACGTCTGAAATCCGAAAGAAATTTTGCAAAACGCAATTGCAGCCGCGGAACTGAAAGCAAAGATGACTGAAAATACTAAATCCCGACTCAAATTAACTTTCAGAAGAGATTTAATTGAACTCGTTAATCAACTGAACAATTACGTTTCAACTGACGACGGGCAATGGACAATCAAAGGTTTTCTCGATGTTTTCCAAAACATCTACACGATTTCCGCAGATACGAAAATCGTTTCAAAAATTTTAGAGATTCACATTTTCCCAAAGATTCTCGAATTTGCGAACAATCACGGTTACAAAGTCGTTCCGACCAAACATCAAAATTATTATCCCGATGTTTCATTTGTCGGTTCCGAAGACGAGCAAATCAAATTTGCCGTGGATTTCAAAACAACTTATCGGCTGCCGCTGCATCCTGAGTTTTGTAACGGCTTCACGCTCGGTTCGCACGGCGAGTATTTTATCAATCGCAACAGTACGAAAAACATCCAATTTCCTTACAATCAATATCTCGGACATTTTTGTTTGGGCATAATTTACTCGCGTTCGGATTTCCGCGAACTGGACGAGACGCGAATTTATAAAATTGACGAACTTCATTCGATAGCCTCGGTCATCAGCGATTTTCAATTTTTCGTCGCCGAAAAGTGGGAAATCGCTTCGGATGCGAGCGGCAGCGGAAACACCGCCAACATCGGAAGCATCAATAAAATCAGCGACATTCTCGAATGCAGCGGAATGTTCAAAACTTTGGGCGAAGCGTGGTTCGATGATTATTGGATGAATTACGGTAAAATTACAATCATCGGCGAAGACGGCAAGCCGCGAAAAATTACGAAGCTGAAACAGTTTCTCGAATATCGCGGAGCAGACGCGAATTTGGTCAACTTGAGAGCGTCGAGAAGAAGGAAATGAGAAAAATTATCGTTCCGCCAATCAAGTGCCAAGGCATCAAATCGAAACTTGCCGGCTGGATTTTGGAATTTGTAAAATTGCAGAAAGGCGAGTGCTGGATCGAGCCGTTTATGGGTTCGGGCGTGGTCGGTTTTAATCTACAGCCTGAAAGGGCTTTGTTCTGCGACCTCAATCCGCATTTGATAAATTTTTACAACTCGATCAAGGAAGGCAAGATAACGTCTAAAATTGCGCGGGAGTTTTTAGAAAAGGAAGGCTCATCACTCAAAGCGCAAGGCGAGAGCTATTATTATTTTATTCGGGAAAGATTCAATGAAACGAGAGATTCTTTGGATTTTCTCTTTCTCAATCGCGCTTGTTTTAACGGCGTGATACGCTTCAACCGCAAAGGGTTTTACAATGTTCCGTTCGGACATAAACCCGAAAGGTTCGCCAAAGCCTACGTTACTAAAATTTGCAATCAGATCGAAAAGGTTGAAATAGCGACGCGAAATTTTGATTGGCGATTTGTTTGCCAGGATTTTCGCCGCACGATTTCGGAGTCGGATAAAAATGATTTGATTTATTGCGACCCGCCATATTTCGGCAGACACGCCGACTACTTTAACTCGTGGACGGAAACGGAAGAGAGTGAGTTATTTGGATTACTGGAGAAGACGGCGGCAAAATTTATTCTCTCAACCTGGCACAGCAACGAATATCGGGATAATCAGGAACTGGAAAAATACTCGAAAAAATTTGAAGTTGTTACTCGTCAGCATTTTTATCACGTCGGCGCGAGCGAAAAAAACCGCAAGCCGATGACCGAAGCAATCGTCTTAAATTATACGACGAAACAAAAACAAGTTTTATATCAAACAGCGCAAGCACAGTTATTTGCGTAGAAATTATGAACCAGACATACATCAACGAACTAAAAAATCACATCGGCGCGGAAGTCACGCTTAAAGGCTGGCTTTATAACGCGCGTTCGAGCGGCAAACTGGCGTTTTTGCAGTTGCGCGACGGCACGGGAATCGTCCAGTGCGTTGTTTTTAAACCGAACGACGAAGCACTATTTGAAACGGCGAAATCGCTCGGACAGGAATCTTCGATGATCGTGACGGGCAAAGTCAAAGAAGATACGCGCTCGTCAATCGGGGTCGAACTCGACGTGACCGCATTGGAAATTATTCAAAATGCCAGCGATTATCCGATTACGCCGAAGGAACACGGCACGGAGTTTTTGATGGACAATCGGCATTTGTGGATTCGCTCGAAAAAGCAGAACGCGGTTTTGAAAGTTCGCCACACGGTCGTCAAAGCGACCAGAGATTTTTTCGACGGCAACGGTTTTATTTTAGCCGACACGCCGATCTTCACACCCGCCGCCTGCGAAGGCACGACGACGCTTTTTGAAGTTGATTATTTTGAAGACGACAAGGCTTATTTGACGCAGAGCGGACAGCTTTACAACGAAGCGACTGCCGCCAGTCTCGGCAGAAGTTATTGTTTCGGTCCGGTTTTCCGCGCCGAAAAATCGAAAACTCGCCGTCATTTAACCGAATTTTGGATGGTCGAACCCGAAATGACCTTCGCACATCTCGCCGACGTGATGACTTTGGGCGAAGGTTTGATAAAGTTCATCGCCGAGAGAGTTTTAGCCGAACGCCTTGAAGAATTAACCGTTCTCGAACGCGACATCTCCAAAATCGAAGCGATTCGCGCCGCCGATTTTCCGCGCGTCCATTATGACGAAGCGGTGAAAATTTTGAAAGAAGGTTATGCGAAAGGCGAACTCGAAAACGATTTTGAATGGGGCGGCGATTTCGGCGCGCCGGACGAAACTTATATCTCGAAACAATTTGACGCGCCGGTTTTCGTTCATCATTTTCCATCGGCAATCAAAGCGTTTTATTTTGAACTCGACGCGGCGCGACCTGAATTAGCGTTAGGCGCGGATTTGCTCGCGCCCGAAGGTTACGGCGAAATCATCGGCGGCGGCGAACGCGCCACCAATCTCGAATTTCTCGAACAGCAAATCGAAAAGCACCATCTGCCGAAAGAATCTTTCGAGTGGTATCTCGATTTGCGCCGCTTCGGTTCGGTTCCGCACGCCGGTTTCGGAATGGGCATCGAACGCTGCACGGCATGGATGTGCGGCATCGAACACGTTCGAGAGACGATTCCTTTTCCGCGAATGCTCAATCGTTTGAAGCCGTAAAAATGATAATCAATAAATCAATCGTTTCCGACATCAAGCAAATCATCGAACAATCGCGTGAAAATGCGATTCGTTCGGTAGATTTTGTGCGTGTGCAAATGTATTGGCATATCGGCAAGCGAATTTTTGAAGAAGACCAGCAAGGCAAAGAACGTGCAGATTACGGAACGCAACTTATTAAAACTCTTGCGGAAACACTCGAACCTGAATTTGGAAGCGGATTTTCCTATCGTCAGTTGTATCTTTTTGTTCAATTTTTTAAGACATTTCCAATTGTGAACGCAGTGCGTTCGCAATTGAGTTGGACGCAATATAAATTGCTTATTCGCATCGAAAACGAAGATAAACGCGAGTTTTACATTGCCGAATCGGTCAAAAATAATTGGACTTCGCGGCAAATGGAGCGTCAAATAAATTCGCAATTATTTGAAAGATTGTTGCTGAGCAACGATGTCAAAAGCGTTTTAGCTGTGGCGAGAAAAGAAAAACTTCCGTCTGACGCACGGGAAATTATCAAAGACCCGATGATTTTGGAATTTCTCGGACTTAGAAAAGAAAGCAGTTATTACGAAAAGGATTTTGAACAAGCTGTAATTACTCATTTGCAAGATTTTTTGCTCGAAATCGGTAACGGATTTTCGTTTGTTGCCAGACAAAAACGCATTCATCTCGACGGTGATGAATTTTTTATTGATTTAGTCTTTTATAATCGTTTGCTGCAATGTTTTGTGCTGTTCGAGATAAAACGCGAAAAACTGACTCATCAGGATTTAGGACAACTCCAAATGTATGTAAATTATTATGACCGCGTAGAAAAATGTGATTTTGAAAACCCGACCATCGGAATTTTGCTTTGCGCCGATAAAAACGATCTGGTTGTAAAATATTCCCTGCCTGCAAACAATCAACAAATTTTGGCAAGCAAATATGAATTGCTTCTGCCGACCGAAAAACAATTGATTGAAGAACTCAACAAAACCTTGAAAGAATTGGAATAAATCCGCATGATTGGCATGTCTGAACGAAAGTTGTCACAAACAAGCGAAAAAGTTTCTAAAAATCGTCGAGCCGCTGAATCTCGGCAGAATGCGTCTGGAAGTCAAAAAACATCTGGCGGAAGAAATGACGGCGATTGACGCAATTGTCGGCGAAATGCTGGCGTGAGAAATTTTATCGGCTCAAAGGGTCAAAGCATCCATAATCCAAAGTGCGTTTGAATAGTTGTTTCGATTTGCGAAGATTTGGAATGGGCGTGGATGTGCGGCATCGAACACGTTCGGGAAACGATACCTTTCCCGCGAATGCTCAATCGTTTGAAACCTTAGTTTTATGAAAATCAGAATGCAAAAAGTTTCGGTGTTTTCGGCTTTGATATTTTTGACTTTGGCTTTTTCGGTTTTCGGGCAAAAAGCGGTCAAAGATTTAAAGCCGACGGTGATTTTAATTTCGCTCGACGGTTTTCATCCCGATTATCTAACGAGATATTCCGCGCCGAATTTGAACAAGTTAGCCAAAGAAGGTGTGCGTGCCAAATGGCTGATACCGTCGTTTCCGACCAAAACTTTCCCGAACCACTACACGATTGCCACCGGACTTTATCCGGCGCATCACGGCATCGTCGAAAATAATGTGTATGATTTCGGCGCGGTTTTTACGTTAAATAAGCGCGAAGAAGTGGAAAATCCGCGCTGGTGGCTCGGCGAACCGATTTGGGTGACGACGCAGAAACAGCGGCAAATCGCCGCTTCATATTTTTTTCCCGGCACGGAAACGGCGATCCAGGGCGTGAAGCCGGAACTTTACCGCGCCTACAACGGCAAAGTCCCGAACGAGATGCGCGTTGACAAACTGCTGTCGTGGTTCGATTTGCCGGCGGCGAAACGTCCGACGATGCTGACGCTTTACTTCAGCGACACCGACGATGCCGGACACGAATTTTCACCGGACGCGGAAGAAACCGCTTACGCCGTGCAGAATGTTGACCGGCTCGTCGGGCGTTTATACGCCGGGCTGGAACGGCGGAAGATTGCCGATAAAGTTAATTTAATCATCGTCTCCGATCACGGGATGGCGACGGTCAATCAATCGAACATCGTCAATCTGGAGAATTATTTCGCGCTTTCCGACACGGAAAGGATTTTGTGGACGGGCGAAATCGTGCAGATATTTCCGAAACCCGGCAATCTCGAACAAATCGCCGCCAAGCTCGAAACGGTTAAAAACGCGACGTGCTGGAAAAAAGCCGACATCCCGGCGCGATTTCATTACAATGACGGTGCGCGGGTCGCCCCGATTGTCTGCTCGGCGAACGAAGGCTGGATTCTAACGAACAACGAACGCTTTGAGGAAGCCCAGAAACGCGAAGGTTTCGACCGTCCGCGCGGCGCACACGGTTACGACAATCAACTCGCTTCGATGCGGGCTTTGTTTATCGCGCACGGCGCGGCGTTTAAGAAGAATACGACCGCCGCGCCTTTCGAGAACATCCATATTTACAATTTGATGTGCAAAATTTTAGGATTGACACCGGCGAAAAATGACGGTAACTTCGATAACGTCAAAGGTCTTTTGAGGTGAATAAATTATGCCCGCTCTGCCGAAAAACGCTGAAATTTACACGCCGGAAAAATATCTCGAATTCGAGCGCAGTGCCGCCGAGCGGCACGAATTCGTTGACGGCTATTTGATCGAAATGGCTGGCGAAAGCCTTTCGCACAGCCGCATTTGCGTTAATATAACCCGCGAAGTCAGCAACGGCTTGCTCGGCAAAAAGTGCGAAGCGTTATCGCCGAATATGAAAGTGCGAACTTCCAACGCGAGCCTTTTTGCTTATCCCGATTTGACGATTGTCTGCGGCGAACCGCAATTTCACGACCGCAAAAAGGATGTCGTCGTTAATCCGAAGGTGATTTTTGAAGTTCTTTCACCTTCGACCGAAAAATACGACCGCACTTTGAAATTTCAGCGTTATCGTTTGGGTAACGAATCTTTGACCGATTACATTTTAATCGCCCAGGACGTAATTTCCGTCGAACATTATCACCGCGACGAGCAGAACCGATGGATTTTTGAAGGCTGCGTCGAGATGTCCGACGTGATGCGTTTGCCGGAAATCGAATTGGAAATCACCGCCGAGCGAATTTACGACCGCGTGGAAGTTCAGCCGCCGTCGGAAAATTAACTTCAAATTCATTCGCCGTTAACCGTCAAAACCGCAATCTCCGGCGGCACGAACAGGCGAAAAGGCAGCATACTCGTCCCGATGCCGTTGGTTACGAACATATCAACATCATTATCTTTAACGTGTCCGGCGGCGTATTTCTGCCCGTAACCCGATGGAATTATCGGTGTGCCGATGATCGGCAGCCAAATTTGCCCGCCGTGATGATGTCCGGCGAGAATCAATCTGGTATCTTTCGAGACGGCGAAATTTCCCGTAATGACCGGCAGAATGTCCGGCGCGTGTTCCAGCACCAGCACGTCGCCCACGCCTTCGGTGGAAAGTAAAAGCAAACGCAGCGACTCGGAAAAGTTTTCCCAGTTCTTAATTTGCAAATGATCTTTGATGCCCAGAATCCGCAGTTTCGCGCCGTTGTGTTCGATGACGGCGAGTTCATTCTGCAAAACCCGAATATCGGCTCCGGCGAGTTCGGCGGCGACTTCGGCGTTGCCGTAGTAACCGTCGTGATTGCCGAGAACCGCATAAACTCCATATTTCGCCCGCAAACCTTTTAAGTTGTCGGCGATTTCCGCCATCGGCATTTTTAAGGTGCGCTGCTCAATCGGTCTGTTTTCGTGCATTTGCGATACATAGTCGCCCAAGAGAACTATCAAATCGGCGTTCTGTTCGTTGGTCAGACGAACGACCTCACGGATTTTCTCAGCCGTCACGTGGTGCGAACCGCCGTGAATATCGGAAATGGCGACGATCTTAAAATTGTCAAAAGCCGGATTCCAATGTTTTATTTTTAATACTTTTTGATTGACGACCAAACGATTCGGCTCGACGAAGTATCCATAAGCCATCAAAGCCGCGCCGATTAAAAAAAGTGCGGCAATGGTGACGGAGACTTTTTTTGATTGTGAAATAATTGTCACGATTGTTTGGTAAAGTTTCTATCTCAAAGGAAAGTATTCGCGCCAGCGGCTGTCAACCAATTTCACGATGTCGTCACGCGCTTCGACTTCTTTCGGATACCACGGTTTCATTCGCGCATCAATGATTACCGGCGCGGCGTAGCTGATGTGATTATTTTTGATTTGCGTTTCTTTAGCGCAGATGTCGGTCGAAGGATTGAACCGCGTCCACGTCGCCCACAAAAATTTGTCGGCGGAATCGGCATATTCGAGTTTATCGTGCAGCACGACGATTTGAAAATCGTCGAACGCGCCGGATTTGGCGATTCGCTCGCCCAATTCCTCATCTGATTCGTAGCTTTCAGTTTCCAAAACCAGACAGCCGCCGCAGAAAACTTTCGCCCGTTTGACACCGTGCGGCAAACTTCCGTGAAACTCGTTTTGCAATTCTCTTTTTGCTTCGCCGACCCCGACGAGCATCGCTTTCGAGCCGTGATTTACTTTGCCCGAAGCGTAATCCAGCGTGTCGAAAGACGTTCGGTCGAAGATAAAAAAATCGCTCGTCCAGTCAACTCTCGCCAGAATATATTCAAACAGCGTTTTAAAATCGCGCAAATCCTGCGCTTTGTCGGTCAAAAGCAAAAATTTGGTCAGGGTCAACTGACCTTCGCCCAGAATGCGAAAACCCGCGCCCAGGGCTTCCCGCGAATATCTTTCTTTGACGACCGCCGCCGCCAGGCTGTGAAATCCGGTTTCGCCGTAACTCCACAAATCTTTGACCGACGGCATCACCAGAGGGAACAGCGGCGACAATAATTCCTGTAAATAATCGCCGATGTAATAATCTTCCTGACGCGGTTTGCCGACGACGGTCGCCGGATAAATCGCGTCTTTGCGATGGAAAATCGCCTGACATTCAAAAACCGGATAATCGTGAACCAGCGAATAATAACCGTAATGGTCGCCGAACGGACCTTCGGGACGGCGAATTTTCGGCGGCACGATTCCGCTGAAAACGAATTCGGCTTCGGCGATCAAACGCAAACCGTTCGGCATCGGATTTTTCACCGTTTCGATTTTTCCGTTCGCTAAAAGCGACGCGAGCATCAATTCGGGAACGTCTTCGGGAAGCGGCGCAATCGCCGCCAGAATCATCGCGGGCGCACCGCCAACCGTGATGTTGACGGGCAGCGGCTGATTTTTCTGTTCGGCTTCGTAATGATGAAAACCGCCGCCTTTGCCGATTTGCCAGTGAATTCCGGTGGTCGTGTCGTCGTAACGCTGGATGCGATACATTCCCAAATTATGTTTGCCGTTCGTTGGGCTTTCCGTATAAACCAGCGGCAAGGTGACGAAATGCCCGCCGTCTTCGTGCCAGAGTTGGAGCAGCGGAATTTCCGTTAGTTTCGGTTCGCGGCTGAATCTCTCCAAAATGGGAGCGTTTTTAACGGTTTTCGTGCCGAGCTTCAGCGCGTCGAAAGCCATCTGGCGATATTTCCAGAGTTCTTTCGGTTTCGGCGGCAGCAAAACATCAACCATCTCGACCGCGTTTTTGACGAATTCCTGCGGGCGTTTGGTAAAGGCGAGTTCGATGCGTTTGATGGTTCCGAAAAGATTAGTGGCGACGGGAAATTTCGAGCCTTTGACGTTTGTAAAAAGTAAGGCTTTGCCTTGATTTTCAATGACGCGCCGGTGAATTTCGGCAATTTCCAGATACGGATCAACCTCCGCGACGACTTCGATTAAATCGTTTTCGCGCCGCAGCGCTTCGATAAATGAACGTAAATTTTTGTGCATATCTTCGACTCTATTCAAACAAACACGCGCCGAAAAGACAAAAGGCGGAGATATTAGAAATCTTCCGCCGTTTGATTATTTTCACTGCTCTTCGTTCAGAGTCCAAACTGCGGAACGCCGTTTGTCTTCGTCCGCCGCGCTTCGCTGGCGGAAACACGCTGAAGCGTGGACTCTGAACGAAGATCAAAACACAGCGAACGCTTATCCGATCACTTTACTCTTTTCACTTTCGCAAATTTTCTTTGCTCAAATCGAGTTCGTCCGCTTTGATAACGTCAATTTTCGTATTCGGAAAACGCTTTGCCAAGTCATCTTTGAATTTCGCGTAATCGCCGACGATGATAATGTCGCCGCCGCGCAGATTCGCACCGGCGAAATCTTTGATCTGTTGATCCGAAACCGTGTTGACGCGGTTCATATACGAATTCAGTTCCCCGACTTTTAAATCATACGAATAAAGTTCCGCCACTTTTTCGGCTAAACCGTTGTTGGTTGCCAAATCGCGCCCGAAGTCGCCGGTCAGAACGGCTTTACGCGGAACTAATTCAGAATTGGCAATCGAATCGGCAGTCAAACGATTTATTTCGCCCGCGACCAGCGACGCGACTTCGGCGGCGGACTCATTTTTTGTCTGCGTCCGCGTCGCAAAATTGCTGGCAAATCCGCGCCACGCGAAACTGCTGCCCGCGCCGTAACTCAAGCCGCGCTTGATGCGAATTTCCTGATTCAAACGCGACGAATAACCGCCGCCCAAAACCGAATTGAGAACATTTGCCGGATAATAAACCTCGCTCGCCTGACAATTTCCGTCGGGACAATTTAACCGACCTTCATAAAGTTTTCTCGCATAAACCACTGCGGCTTGCCCGGCGTTCGGCAAATCAACGACCAGCAAATTTTTGACGATTTCAGTTTCTCGCGCCGGAATCGTCGGTAGATTCGGTCCAGTATGTATTCTTTGAATTATTTTTGTGCGAACCGTCGGAGTTCTCCAAACTCCGAAATACTTTTTCGCCAGCGCAGCCGCTTTCGCGGCGGTAATATCGCCGGTAAATATCAATACGGCATTGTCGGGATTGTAAAATAGTCGTTTGAAATTCGTAATGTCCAGTCGTTTGAGACGGGCGATGCTTTCCGGCGTTCCGCTCGCGGCGTGTTCGTCGAAGCTGTAACGGCTGGCGACGTAATTCGCCAAAACTCCGGGCTGTTTCAAATTATAATTTAGATTATCAATCGTCTGCGTTTTTAAAAGCTCGATTTCTTTGGGCGCGAATGCCGGATTGAGCAGAATGTCAGCCATAATTGCCATCGCCGCGTCGAGTTTATCAGCCAGCACATTAACGGAAATGTCGGTCGAATTCCAATTTGCGCCGGTTTCGATGCTGCCGCCGAGAAATTCCATCTGCTCGGCGATCTGCGTGGCGGTGCGCGTTTTCGTGCCTTTGGTGAGCAGTTCGGCGGTCATATTCGCTAAACCGGCGAGATTGTCCTCTTCGACCGAAGCACCGTTTTTAATTAACAGTCGAACGGTGACGAGCGGCACGTTTTTGCGTTCGACAACCGCGATTTTCAATTTGTTCGATAAAGTCACTTCTTTGACGGCGGGAATCTTCACGACGCGCGGCGCGGACGGCGCGGGCGGCAATTCCTGCGCTTTTGCCGAAAATGAAAACGCCGAAAGCAAAACGCCGAAGATATTTATAAACGCGAAAATCTTGAATTTTGAATTGCTCATTTGGAAACGTCTCCGTTCTGATAATAAATGACGACGCGGTTCGTGTCGGTGAAATACTTTTTCATCACGCGCTGCACATCAGCGGCGGTGACGGCTTGCAGTTGCGCGATGTCGGAATTGACGGCGTTGGCATCGCCCTGATAAATAATCGCGCTGCCGACGGCGAACGCTTTGCCCTCGTTTGTTTCGAGTTCCTGCAAAGTATTCGTCACCAATTGATTTTTCGCTTTTTCGAGTTCTTTGGCGGAAACCGGCGCGTCCTGAATCTTTTTCAATTCCGCGAGCAGAGATTTTTCCGCGTCTTCCAGCTTTTTCCCTTGCGCCAGCGTCGCCGTAAGTTTTAACAAACCTTTATCCGTGCGAATTTCCGCGTCGAATTCGGCTTCCTGCGCGATTTGCTGTTTATAAACCAACGCCTGATAAAGCCGCGAGCTTTCGCCGCCCGACAAAATCTTTTCCGCGATTTTCAAAGCCGGAACGTCCGCGCTTTTCGACGAAGGCGCGAGATAGGTGATTGCAATCGCCGGAAAAGGCACGTTCGGCGCAGTTTTGACATAACGCATTTCCTTCGTCCGTTCGGGTTCGACCGCCGAAACACGCGGTATCACGCCGCTCGATTTTGGAATTCGCCCGAAGTATTTATCAACCCAAGCGTCAAATTGCTGCTGGTCAAAATCGCCGACGACAATCAGATGCGCGTTGTCCGGGCGATAATAAGTTTTGTAGAAACTGAAAGCATCGTCAATCGTCGCCGCGTTCAATTCGTCGAGATTGCCGATGCCCGGACGTTTATACGGATGCGCCGTGAACGAAAGCTGCTCGATATACTGACCGTTCAGGAGTCCGTAAGGATTCGATAAAATTCGCTGGCGGTATTCTTCTTTGACGACATCGCGCTCGGATTTGAAATTCGGCTCGTCAACATTGACGTTGACCATTCGGTCGCTTTCCGCCCACAGCAAAGTTTCGAGATGATTCGACGGCACGACTTCGTAATAGTTCGTAAAATCGTCATAAGTCGAAGCGTTGTTAAAGCCGCCGACATCTTCGGTCAAACGGTCGAACTGCTCGCTCTTCAAATTTTTCGTGGACTTAAACATCAAATGCTCGAACATATGCGCGAAGCCCGAACGCCCGTTCGGATCGTCTTTCGAGCCGACATCATACCAAACATTAACGGCGACCGACGGGCTGGAATCGTCCCGCACCGAATAAACTTTCAAGCCGTTCGCCAAAGTTCGCTGCTTGATATTCAAAGGAGCGACTTTGGTTTGAGCCAAGCTCGTCTGAATTATAAAAACGAGCGTCAGCATTGATAGAACAACGATTTTTTTTCGCATAAATTATTGTTTGAAATAAAATTGTCCTTGATACGCCGCCGATGCGTATTTAGTTTTGGAACGTAAAGCGATTTCAAGAGTCACAAGTTATTTTAAATCTAAATCCTGCGCTTTTCGACGCATCAAAAACGCCAGACGCAATTGCTGAAAGATGAGAAGGCTCAACGAAACAGTCAAAACGAGTTTGATTAGTCCGGTCTCGTTAACCACTGCTCTAACAAGAAGAACTGAAAAGACGACACTGAAAAAGAAAGATATATAACTGTAAATCTGACATCGGCGTTTCGTCATTTTATTTCACCTCAAAAGATCGAGTTTAATTGTAATCGTAAAAACCTTTGCCCGATTTTCGACCGAGCCAGCCGGCATCAACCATTTTTACCAGCAGCGGACACGGGCGATATTTTGAATCGGCAAAGCCCGTGTGCAGAACATTCAAAATCGCCAGGCAAACATCCAAACCGATAAAGTCGGCGAGCGTCAAAGGTCCCATCGGATGATTCATTCCAAGTTTCATCACTTCGTCAATCGCTTCTTTGGTCGCCACGCCTTCGTGCAGCGCGAAAATCGCTTCGTTAATCATCGGCATCAACACGCGATTGGAGACAAAACCGGGAAAATCGTTGCACTCGTGCGGAACTTTGCCGAGCGTTTCGGTCAAGTCCTTAACTTTCGCGTAAGTTTCGTCAGAAGTCGCAATGCCGCGAATGATTTCGACTAACTTCATCAGCGGAACCGGATTAAAAAAGTGCATTCCGATAACTTTATCGGCGCGTTTGGTCACGCCCGCGATTTTCGTAATCGAGATCGAAGACGTGTTCGACGACAAAATCGTTTCCGCCGCGCAAACTTCGTCGAGCTTTTGGAAAATCTGTTTTTTGATCTCGAAGTTCTCCGT
>JAJAZE010000237.1 GCA_026785925.1 Pyrinomonadaceae bacterium | reverse complement strand
TTTGAAAAACAAGTTGGATGAGCCGGAAATATTGATGGAAACGATCCATCAACGACACCGTGTGAGGCAAAAAGACATCCTCAGGTGCAAGCACTTTTTAATCTGACAAAGTAGAATTAAGTGCCGCCTTTTTTAGGATTTCGTTCTCCATTTCGACTTCTTTCAGCCGTTTCTTCAATTCCAAAACTTCTTGTTCAGCGGAAGAACTTTGCTCTAATTTGGCTTTTTTCCAGTTGTGGAGAACGCCTTCTGCCACGCCCAACTCTCTGGACACGCTCGCCACTGATTGACCGGCTAAAATCTTCCTGACCGCTTGTCGCTTAAATTCATTATCATATTTTCTCATCATCCTCTCATTTTATCAGAGAGGGTTTTGATTCCACTTTTATTAGACCACCTCAAACCGACATTCAGACAAATCAGTCCGCTGATCAAATATCAAGATTATATTCGCCAAAGATGGAACGAAGGCTGTGGCAATGCGAAACAGATTTATCAGGAACTTCTCAACTTGGGTTATGTCGGCAGTTACGATACTTTAATGAGGTTTTTAAGAGTGTGGCGCAGCGACTTGCCCAAAGGAGATCGGTTGCGAATCCATTTGAAAACCTTTAGGATACCAACCGCCAGACAAATCAAATGGTGGCTTTTGGAGTCAAAACCAAAGCTCGATGAGGAAAAAAGCCGATTCTTAGAGCTGTTACAGGCAAGAGAGCCGGAAATCGGCGAAGCGGTCAAACTGATCACCGAGGTTCGTCGAATACTGAAAAAAGGCAACGAGAATGACTATGAAAATTGGCGGGAAAAAGTTCGGCAGACCACAGAAAATCAGGAATTGAAGAACTTTGCCTTTCGATTGGGAAAAGATGACCGGGCGATCAGAGGAGCCATCACCACTGACTGGAGTAACGGACAGACCGAAGGGCAGGTCAATCGCCTGAAGCTGATCAAAAGGCAAATGTATGGACGGGCGAGTTTTGAAGTCTTAAAGGCACGAGTGTTATTTGCCGAAGTTGATTAAAACTCAAAACTCAAAGCGGTAATCTTGTCGAACAAGTGTGTTCAGATAAGCAGATCGGACAAGCGAACCGAGAAAATACATCTTCACCAAAAGTGATACTGCTGGCGAATTCGTTGTAATGGTCAGAAAACAGGCGTAAAATTTCCTCGAATCAACATTTTATGGAGGATTATTGAAATGTCGCTTTGTCCACAAACTGTTCCACCTGTTCCCAAAGAAACTGTTCGTATTGCTCGCGCCGCTTTTCCCAAAGGCAATCTTTATCTTCAAATTCGTGATGAAATCGGTATCTTATTTCAGGATGAGGATTTCGCAGATCTATTTCCAAATCGCGGACAACCCGCATATGCTCCGTGGCGACTTGCTTTGATCACAATTTTTCAGTTTATTGAGAACTTATCAGACCGTGCGGCAAGCGATGCCGTTCGTGCCAGAATTGATTGGAAATATGCGTTAAGTCTTGAACTGGAAAACTCAGGCTTTGACAGCACGGTATTGTGTGAGTTTCGCACTCGATCAGTTGCGGGGAATGCTGAAACCACATTGTTCGATAAATGCGCCATTCGAGATACATTGGAACGGCGAAAACCCAATTACAGAACGTGATGACAGCGACGGCGGTCAACTTCGTGCGACTTAATAACTGGCTCAACGAAGTGCCGATTTCGCCAACGAGACGACCGTTGTTTGCCAGAGTAATCAGGCAGACGAGGATGTCATAACGAATTCGCCAGCAGTATCACAAGTGTGGATGACCCACTTTTTTCTGCTCTCCGCTTTGGTCGGCGATTAATTTTTTCAAGACGCGGCTCGTTTTGTGCGGCGCGGCGTAAAGTTTGGCATCCGAATCGGCGACGCTCAAACCGACGAGCGACGAGTGAATCCAGCCGCGACCGTTGAATAATGTTTGTTCGACATCGCCGCCAATCGTTTCGATTTTTGAAATCTCAAACCAGCCGCTGTCGCTGCTGCCCGTGATGTAACCTTTGTTCATTTTGTGTTTCGCGCCCGTTTTAATCAACGCTCAAAATTCCGCGCTCAAAATTCCAGCGGAAGTGCAGCGTTTTGTCCAAACGGACGCGACACCAATCGCCATCGAATAAGCGGATTTGAGCGGCGACGGCAGAACGGATTTTCTGGTCGTCACCGAAAGAGCGAAAATCGCGGGCGAAGAATCGCCGGGTGACGAACGCTCTCTGTTTATTCTCGTGCGCGGCGCGAACGGGAAATTAAATATTGCCGGACAAAATGAAACAATCGTTTATTGCCGTTCGTGCGGCGGTGCGATGGGCGACCCGTTCGCGGGCGTTGAAGTGCGGCGAATGAGTTTCACCGTCAACAATTACGGCGGCAGCAATCTGCGTTGGAGCGAAAGTTATCAATTCGATTATTCGCGGCGCGACAAAACGTGGCAGCTCGTCCGCGCCGTGTCGGAAAGTTTTAACGCGCTGGAGCCGAAAAAAGTCAAAACCAAAATTCGCACACCGCGAAACTTCGGAAGATTTGATCTCAGTGATTTTGACCCGGAGAAAATTCGCTGAAATGGGTAGAAATTGTTTTATAGCTTTGTCAGCCGCAGATTTTCGCCGATAAACTCAAATGTGTTTTTTTACAGCAGAAATTTGAGCTTATCGGCGTTCAGCGATGAAAAGACGCGGCGGGCAATTTGATTTTGTCTTTCCGTTTAGCCGAAAGAGATTGAAATATAATCGTCTTCAATCGCGTATTTGCCGCCCGAAGTTTTTTGGCGGACGACTTCCCTGCCGACTCTTTCCAAAATTTCATCGCGCCTGTTTTGCGTCGATGGCAAATGGTTTCTATCGCAAAAATTATTCCAATGCTGCGGACTCGGAACAAACAGCAACGCGCCGTTAATCGCAAATTCCCAACCGAACGGCAATTCCTGCTCGTTTTCCCGATAATAGATTGTTCCGCCGCGTCCCGATTGGGTGATTTTCACCTGATAATCCATAATTTTTCCTGCGTCTTTAATTCGCCGGTAAATGCGGAGCGACTTTATCTATTCCGCATTTACCGATGAAGTTGAATTGAATCCGCTCAATAAGATTAGAATTTTAGAAAACCTGCACCGAGAAATTGACCGGCTGAATCGTTCCTCTGAATTTGCTGAGTTTAAAATACTCGTTATGCGCTGAACCGTAATCTCCGCCGGTCGAATACGGGTCGGCAACGATTAAATTGCTCATTTTAACGTCAACGCCGTAGAGAACCATTGCGTGACCGCCGCCATTTTCCAGAGTGCAGAGAAAAATCGGTCCCCATCTTTGAAGCCGGTCAACAATGTCTTCGAGCGACCAGTTCAGCGCGCTGATCCGCAGCACGTCGCGCGTACCGACGGCGTGAGCCACCTTGCCGTATTCGTCATCCTTTAACCCGCGATTTTTAATTCCCGACAGGTCATAACCGACGGCGGCTAACTTTTCGTCTAATTCCGATACGCTTTTATTCTTCCAGGCATACATCATCGCATAACACGCATACCAGCAAGTGACAGCGTTCGGCTGCGCGAAACCCTGCATCGGCAGCGGCAAAGCAAATTTATCGTCGCTCATAATTTTAACTCCTAAATTTCTCTTTAAATGTTTTTACTCAGGCGAACCTCGCAATCTTCAATCAAGCGTTCGTTCGGTGAAATCACAATTAATAATTTCGCCGCCGGTTGTCCGCGAGTTGGATACTACGGTTTTAGAGAATTGAAAACACTACTTACACAAGTAGTGTTTTCCGTTTGCGAGTAATTTAATCTTTTATTAATCGCTCGCAGACATTCGGCAGCGATGTTTGTTGAAAAGATTTTCGGAAATTATCAAACGCAGGGATGCGTAGTGCGAAACGGTAAATAACAGGAGTTTAGTGAGATGTTGAAACAACGAATCGCAGGACTTTTTATCGCTTTGGTTTCAATCGGCATATTTTGTCTGACGTGGTATGAATTGCGGCGTAACGGCACTGTTTATCTGAAAGCGGCGACTTTTGCGCCGGTCGGCATTGTCGGCGGGATTTTTCTCGTATTCTTTCCGCAGTTTTATGGCAAACCTGAAACGACTGCGGCGAAAGCGGTTACTTTGGCAGTTTTCGTCGTCGGTCTGCTGTTCGGTCTGGGCAATTTGTATTTGATTGATCCGCAAATGTTCAAATTTTAATCGAAAAAACCGCGCCGGAAATTGCGAAGGCGATAAACCGCCCGCCGTGCTGACGAAATCAATTCGGGCGATGAATAGTAAAACAGGAGACTTTTGATAATGAAAAAAGGAATTTGTATCAAGTGTGATTCGTTCGCCGTTCACACCAAAGAAATGGGCTTTCAGCAGGATATTTACCATCTGCCGAGAGGCGGAGTTTTTGACGGCGTGATAAGCGTTACGCGCCGCAATTATGTCTGCACGAATTGCGGTTATTACGAA